>JANXZT010000381.1 GCA_025355395.1 Betaproteobacteria bacterium | reverse complement strand
CCAGCACATTCATCAGCGCGCTGGAGATCATTCCAGCGATCCCGATGCTCAACATGCCGACCACGATCCCGACGAGCGACTGGCTCATGTATGCGCTCCACGTGAGATAACCCAGGCCCTGGCTCGCCGAGGCCATCTCCGCGGCGATGACCACTTCCCAGGTAATCGCGATGCTGATGGTGAGTCCGGTAAAGACCGACGGCAGCGCGCCGGGGATCAGGATCCGGGTGAACAATGTGCGCCGGGACGCACCCAGCGACATGGCGGCCTGGATATACCGGGCGTCGATGTTGTCGATCCCCGCCAGCACGTTAAGAAAGATCGGGAAGAACGCACCCAGGAAAGTAAGGAACACCATCGTCAGTTCGGAGGTCGGCCAGAACAGGATGGCGAGCGGCAGCCAGGCCAGCGGCGGGATGGGCCGCAGGACCTCGAAGATCGGGAACGAGAAATCGCGCAGCTTCCGCGATGCGCCGATCGCGATGCCGAGGGTAAGCGCCAGCGCTGCCGCGATGGCAAAGCTGAGGAACACGCGGCGGGAGCTTGCGACCCAGCTCAACCCATAACCCTCCTGCGTCACCTGCTTGGGGATGCCGGCGAGCACTTCGATGGGACTCGGCAACACCGTCATGAGGCCGAGAATTCGCGCGAACTGCCACACCAGCAGGAAGCAGGCGATGCCCAGAGCGCCCTGCCACAACTCGGGGCTCCTCAGCCGCATCAGACTCCGGGTACCGAAGGTCAGTGCGGTCGTCATCACGCGCTCCGCGCCTGCCACACCATCAGCCGGCGGCCGACGCGGCGGATGATGGCGCTCGAGACGTATCCGAGCACACCCAGCGTGATCATGCCGATGAAAATGTTCGGCAACGCGACCTGCACGTACGCGTCGAAGATCATGTAGCCAAGCCCGGAACGCCCGGCGATCAGCTCGCCGCCGACGAGCGAAAACCAGGCCACACCCATCGCGATCTGCAGGCCGGTAAAGATGAAGGGAAGGGCGCCCGGCACGATGACCCGAATCAGCGTCTGCCACCGGCTGTAGCCCAGGCACGCCGCCGCACGCAGATAGGATTCATCGATGGAGACAACACCCAGAAAAGTATTGAGCACGGTCGCAAAGAATGCGGCCAGCAGCGTGACGAAAATCACCGGCATCTCGGTGCCATAGAGCGTCAGCACGGCGAGTGGCACCCACGCGAGCGGCGGAATCGGACGCAGAATCTCCACCAGCGGGAAGATCATGTTGCGCGAGAGACGGCTCCATCCCAGCAGAATGCCGAGCGGTGCGCCGAAGACGACCGCGAGCGCGAATGCCGCATAGACGCGTGCGGTGCTCACCAGGATGTGTTCGTAGTAGACCGGCGTGAACAGGGAGATGCCATATTTCGGGTCGCGGCTGATCCATTCGTTGAAGAGGAACCAGGGATCAGGCACGAATTTGAACCGCGGCAGCGTCAGCAGGGCACTGGCCACGTACCAGACGATGAAAAACGCCGCGAAGCCCAGCAGGCCGTACCGCAGCTTGGAGTCCGATGCGGCACGCCTGACGCGAGTGGCCAGGTTGCCGTGCGGTGTCGGCCAGTCAGGGGACGCCGCCAGGCGATCCGCGTAGGATGGGTCGTGCGGTGCGGGCACAGCGAGCGCGGGCTCCAGGCGAGCGATCGTGCTCATTGCGCCCTCGTCGAATGCGTGGCGATGCGGGCCAAGGTGTCCTCCTTTCGAGCAGCGCCGGCCAGCGTCCAGACGGCGGTGGATTGTCGCGGGCAGATTGCTCCACCCGCGGCGCTCATTTCTTGATCAGCTGGTCGCCCTTGTACGGGTTCTGGCCAGGGGCCGCCGCAGCGATCTCGAACAGCGCCTTGGTCGGATCGAGTCCGAGCTCGGCAAACGCCTGATTCACGAGATCACTGCGCACGGCATTGGCATGCAGCGTTGGCTCCTGCGCGACCTTGATCTCCCGCAGAAAGGCGTAGCCGCGGGTCAGCAGCGCCTGCACTTCCGGTGTGATGGCCATCGTGCCGCGCAACGCGATATCACTGCCGCCAGCCTCCGCCGGCAGCTTGCCGTAGAGCGCGAACCAGAGGTTTTCGCGCGTGTAGTCCGGCAGCTCCTTCTTCACGAGCTCGATCGTCTGCGCCGGGTTGTCGCGCATGTAGTAGAGAGCTTCGATATTCGCCTTGAGCCAGGCCACTGCGACCGGCCGATTCTTCTCCACCCAGTCCTTGCGCATCACCACGGCATCGGCATCGATCTCGCCGAACGCCGCGGGCGACGCGGCGTAGCGGCCGAACCCGTCGAACACCGCCTTGGAGGCGTGCGGCTCGTAGAGCACGGCGGCGTCGATCTTGCTCGCCTGCAGGCTGGTGACGATGACTTCCGGCTGCATCTGCTGCCAGGTCACGCTGACTCCTTCCTTTTTCAGCATCACCTGGCCAAGCCGATCCGCGCAGCTGCCCTTCGGCACGCCGACCACCTTGCCACTGAGCCACTTGATCGCATCGCGCTGATTGGCGAACGCCGGTGCGTCCTTGCGTACGATCAGGAGGCCGCACATCCGGCCCGGGGACGTTTCGTTCACGGCAACGATATTGAGTTCGGCGATGTCGCGTTTCGTTGTCGCAACGAGCGCCGGGTTGTCGCCGATGTAACCGATCTGTTGCTTGTCGGCCAGTAGATCGGTGATGACCGGCGGCCCCTGAAGGTTGCGCTTCCATTCGACGGTGCTTCCCGCGGGAAGCCACTTCTCCCAGAGTTTCGTTTCCTTTATGATCACCGTGTCCCATGCACCGGTCCACGCCAGCCAGTAGTTGGTGCTGATGTTGACCGCGGGACCGGGTGCGCGTACGGCTTTCGCGGCGATGCTCTTGGAGGTCGCGGTATCGTTGAAACCCTGGCCGATCGCCTGCGACAGCGCGAGCAGCAGGAGGGATACGATGCCGAGCGCCGATATGGATCGGGATCGCGATTTACGCATTGTTTCTCTCCTGTGCGATGGGGTCGCGGTTTTGCATCAGGCGGAGAAACGTCTGATGCTCGTCGTCGGCCATGTGGTACGAGTTTTCCTCGGCAGGATACGCGCCGGCCATCGATTCGTCGCGGTACCGCCGCAAGCCGTCCTCGATCAGCGGCCGGACGTCGACGAAGCTCGCGCGGTTCTTGGGAATCGGAAACGCGCTGTACCCGACCACGTCGCCGCTGATGTGATAGACGCCGTCGTTCACCGTGCCGCCGCCCAGCGTGATCACGGGCACCGGCAGCGTCCGCGTGAGGTACGCCGCGACTTCGGCCGGAACCTGTTCCAGAATGAACGCGAAAACACCGGCCGCGACGAACGCTTCCGCGGTCTCGACGATCGCGCGCGCGTCGGCGGCGGTTTTTCCCTTGACGCCAAAGCCGCTCTGCTCGGCGCGGCGCGACGCCATCATTCCGATATGTCCCATCGTCGGCACCCCGGCGCGCACGATCTCGGCAATGTATTCTGCGGTGTGCGTGTTGCCCTCGCACTTGACGCCATCCGCGCCTCCTTCGGCCACCATCCGGGCGGCATTCGATACCGCCTGCTCCTTGGAAAAGTGGTACGACATGTACGGCATGTGACCGACCACGAAGCCGTATTTGGCGACGCGGCTTACGGCCCGGGTGAGGCACAGCTGCTCATCGAAGCGGACGGTGGTCGGGTCAGCATGGCCAAGTAGCGCCATGGGACCCGCGTTGCCGTTGATGAGCAGATCAAAACCGATGCGGTCGGCAATCGCCGCCATGGGCGCGTCATACACGCCGATCGAGGTGATCCTTTCGCCGCGCTTCTTCTTCTGGAGCAGGGCGTTCAGCGTGACTTTCTTGCGGACAGGTTCCTGCACGGTACGTCCTCCTTTGCAACGTCAGTATCGGTTCCGACTCAGGCGGCGCGCCGCGCAGGCCGGGTTGGATCGATCATGCTGACCGCCTCGTCGTGGCCGGCCGCCGCTCGTTCTTGTTGGGATCATCATAGGGCGCGGAGTACGGAGAATTTGTCGTGCACCTGACAAAAGCCGACTTTTTTTTGCGCCGACCGGCCGGTGGTGATCCGGGTCCCGGATGACGCGTCGCCTGCCGGGGGCGCGTAGCACGGCTCACCCTGCCGCCTGCCCAACGTCGCCTGCACGCCGAATGACGTGCGACGCCCCTTGGTATTGGGAGAAGTTCGATTTCTTCGACGAGGCCGACGACGCGGCGCGACGCGCATTCTTCGACGAAGCGAACAGGGCCGCGTACCGCAGGAACGAAACGATCTTCATGCCGACCGATCCTGCTAACCGGATCTTCTATCTCAGGTCGGGCATGGTGAAGATCTACCACCTGTCCGCGCGGGGAGACCCCACCATCTTCTGGTTCTGTGTCCCCGGGGACCTGTTTGGCGCGGGCGGACTTTCGGGCAGTCTCCAGCAGTCGGTCTACGGCCAGGCGACGGAGTCGTCCGTCATCTACACGATCTCACGCAGCGCATTCGAGTCCTTGCTCAAGCGCCACCCGCAACTCGCACTCAACGTCATTCGGCTGATGGGTGCGCGGCTGCGACTCGCGTGCGACTCGATGACCGATCTCGTGTCTCAGTTGACGAATGTTCGCCTCGCGCGCGCGCTCCTCCGGCTGGCGTACAACTGCGGACTGCGACATGGAGATCGCGTCGTGCTGCGGATCAGGATAACGCACGAGGAACTCGCCAACATGATCGGATCGTCGCGACAAACGGTGAATGAGGCGCTGCGGGACCTCTGCGCGTGCAACCTCATCGAAATCAAGCGACGCATCATCACGATTCCCGCGCCCGAGCGGCTGCAGGCGCTGATCGATACCGCGCTCGATCGAAACGAGCGCCACTGATCGGACGGCAACCACCCACCTCGACTCTCGCTGGCAGGCGCCGGGACGCGCATCGGGCGCGACTCCTGGCGGTGCTCCGTCACTCGAAGTCAAAGCTGTGGCAGAATCGGGGTGCCGGCGGCGGGATCGCGAGCGATCGTATCCGCGGGGCATTTGCGGCCGCGGTCTCTCGCGCCATCGACAAGGAACTCAACATGAAAAAGTTTCTGCGCGACGACAAGCTCGAGCGCGTCTCGACCAGCGCATCCGCCCTGACGCAAGCCGAGCAACGCTGGCTATCGGACGCACAACGGGACTCGAGTTCGCCCTATTTCGTAACCAGCGAAAACGTGCGCGCGGGCCGGCGACGATTCATGCTCGGCGCGGCCTCGGCCGGCGTGTTCGGAGGTCTGCAGCGGAGCGTGGAAGCCGCGGCGCCGCCCGGCGCCGGCGAGCGGGATGTGCCGGCGGATGCGAGCAAAACGCAGGGCGTTCCGCTCGAGGACGGCACCTACGGCGCGCGCTCCCAGTTCGAATCCGAAGTGCGGACGCGCTTCAAGACGGCGACGCAGCAATCATCGTGGACGTTCACGCCGCTCGCCAGCGGGCAGGGGATCATCACGCCCTCGGGCCTTCACTTCGAACGCAGCCACGCCGGGACGGCGATCATTGATCCGGCAAAGCACACGCTCGTTGTGCACGGCATGGTGGCGCAGCCCAAGCAGTTCTCGATGCGGGACGTGCGGCGGTTCCCGTCGATGTCGCGCATCATGTTCATCGAGTGCTCGGGCAACGGGCTGACTGAGTGGTCGAAGCCGACGATGAAGACGGTGCAGGGTACGCACGGCCTGACCTCGACCTCCGAATGGACCGGCGTTCGGCTCAAGACCATCCTCGGCGAGGCGGGCCTTCGACCCGGTGCCAAATGGGTCCTCGCCGAAGGCGGCGATGGGGCGGCCATGACGCGCAGCATCCCGCTCGACAAAGCCATGCGCGATTGCTTCGTCGCGTATGCCCAGAACGGCGAGGCGCTGCGCCCCGAGCAGGGCTATCCGCTGCGTCTCATCGTTCCGGGTTACGAAGGCAATACGCATATCAAATGGCTGCGCCGGTTGCAGGTCGCGGACGCGCCGTTCATGACGCGCGAGGAGACGTCGAAGTACACCGACATCCGGCCCGACGGGAAGGCGGTGCAGTTTTCGTTCGAGATGGAAGCGAAATCGGTGATCACGTTTCCGTCCGGTGAAATGATGCTCGATGGCCCCGGCTTCTACGAGATCAGCGGTCTCGCCTGGTCCGGTCGCGGCGCGATTCGCCGCGTGGACGTCTCGGTCGACGGTGGCCGGACCTGGCGCGCCGCGGCGCTGCAGGGGCCGGTGCTGCCGGTCTGCCATACGCGTTTCCGGCTGCCGTGGCGATGGGACGGACGCGAGGCCGTCCTGCAAAGCCGCTCCGTGGACGAGACCGGATACATGCAGCCGACGCTGCAGCAGGTCGTCGCCATTCGGGGCCTCAACGGGCCGCTCGGATCGATCTATCATCTCAACGCAGTTCAGAGCTGGCAAGTCGACTCTAGCGGGAGGGTATCCAATGTCCACCATGCTTGAATCTCGCGGCTTGGCGCTGGTAGTCGCGGCGTGCCTCGTGTGCGGCCCCGCGCTGGCGGCCGAAAATAGCGGCGGCTACGGCCTCGGCTCCACGCCCACTGCGGCCGAAATGGAGCGATACTTTTCGCCTCTTCCCGATGGCCGAGGCCTGCCTCCCGGGTCGGGCACCGTCGAGCAGGGCAAGGTTCTGTACGACGAGCAGTGCGCCGCGTGTCACGGCCAGAACCTCGAGGGCGGCGCTGGCGACAAGCTGATTGGCGGGCGCGGCAGCTTGGTCAACAACGATCCAAAGAAGGCGCCGGTCAAGACGGTCGAAAGCTACTGGCCTTACGCGACGACGCTGTTCGACTACATCAAGCGTGCGATGCCGTTCAATACACCGGACAGCCTCACCAATGATCAGGTGTATGCGGTGTCCGCGTATATTCTGGCGCGGGCGAACATCATTCCGGCCGGCTCGGTGGTTGACGCAAAGAGCCTGGCACAGGTGAGAATGCCCAATCGCGACGGCTTCATCCCGGACCGCCGGCCGGAAAAATTTCCTCCGGTCGCTGCGTCCAAGGCACCGTAGCTCGAGCCAGGCCGCGGCCGCGAAGCCGATGGGACCGCGTGGATGCGGAAGGTTCGGACGGCTCGTTCGGCCCCGTTCCGAGCGCGCGGATTCCGGGCAAGTGCTTGGCGAGCGACCCGCAGGAACGAATATTGCAGAATGGCTTGGCGCCGTCGATCGGCGATGCGAACTTTCTTGCGCGATCGTCGGGCGCCTGGCTTTCCAGGCGATCACGCCAACCGGTTACCGCCACATCCGTTGCTCATGAACAACCCACAGCGCAGCGCCGGCTCGCACGCGAGCCGCGCGGTGACCCTCTTTGTCGAGGACTACGTCACTTCCGCGAGAATTGGTATTTATCAGGCCGAGCGCACCCGCGAG
>JANXZT010000365.1 GCA_025355395.1 Betaproteobacteria bacterium | reverse complement strand
GTCAACGAATCGAGGGCGCGGTACGGCTCGTCGAACAGCAGCACCTTCGGGTCGTTCATCAGCGCACGGACGATCTCCACCCGGCGGCGCAGCCCCGAGGACACTTCCCCGGGGAAATTGTGCTCGGCACCGTTCAGTCCGGCATCCGCCATCATTCCGCGGGCCTTTGCGTACGCCGCCTTCCTGCTCAGCTTGCCTTGCATGAGCGCGCCGAAGGCGACGTTATCGAGGTTCGTTTTCCACGGGAACAGCGCGCCGTTCTGAAACACGACGATGCGGTCGGGGCCGGGGTCGGCCATCGGCTTGTTGCCACCGCACAGCAACTCGCCATCGAGATAGATCTCGCCGGACGTGATGCTGTGAAAGCCGGCGATGGCGTTTAGCAGGGTCGTTTTGCCGCAGCCCGACGGGCCGACGATCATGCAGATCTCGCCCGCGGGGATGTCGAGCGTGCAGTGGTCGACCGCCATTACCGCGGCGCCCTCGGGATCGTAGATCTTGACGACGTCGTTGATCCGGATGGCCCCTTGCGAGCCCTTTCGCTGCGGCATCACTTTGCTGGTAACCGCATCCATCATCTGCCTCCGAGCGCGAGCTCGCGCACGCGCCATTCCATCATGTGGTCGCCGACCACCCGAACGATTGCGCTGGTGATGTATCCCACCGCGCCGAGGGTGATCATGCCAATCACGATCGTCGGGTAGCGAACCATCGTGTACGAGGTGTTGATCACGTACCCGAGTCCGAACTGGCCCGAAACCATTTCGGCGGCAACGAGCGAGAACCAGGCGACCCCGACCGAGATCTGCAGGCCGGTGAAGATGAACGGCATCGCGCCCGGCGCGATGACGTGCCAGAACACTTGCAGCTTGCTGGCACCCAGGCAATACGCGGCGCGGGTGTACGACTCGTCGATCGATTCGACGCCCAGCATCGTGTTGAGGGCAGTCGCGAAGAACGATGCGAGGAACGTGAGGAAGATGACCGGCGTCTCGGTGCCGGTGAACATCAGGATCGAAAGGGGGACCCACGCCAGAATGGGAATCGGGCGCAGCGTCTCGAACACCGGAAAAACGTATTCGCGAAACGTCTTCGACCAGCCGAGAAAGAGGCCCAACGGAACGCCCAGCGACGTGGCCAGGAGAAAGGCGATCCCGATACGCCGGACACTGACCAAAATGTGCTCGTAGTATTCCGGCGTGTAGATCGACAGCCCGTACGTCGGATCCTTGCTGAACCACTCGCGGATCACCACCGTAAGGCCGGGCATGTCGCGGAACCGGGGAAGCTTCCACACCTCTACGGCCAAGTACCAGAAGCTCAGAAACAAACCAAATCCCAGGAACATCAGATAGGGCTTCGGGCTCTTCAGCCAGCGCGAGACCCGGAACATCGTCAGCGTGAGGCCCGTCGCGTGCGACGGCTGCGCTTTCGCCGGCCGACCAGCCTCGACCTCCGCGGCGGCCGACGGCACACCGAATTCACGGGTGATCATCGTCGCAAAGCGGCTCATGACCACATCCCGGGTGGTCGGTTCCTTGCTGAGCAAATCCATCAGCGCCGGGCCGTTGATGCGGATAACTTCGGCCGACTTGAGGCAAGTCGTGGTGGCGAGGCGCACCCGCTTGTCGGCATGCAGCACCGCGGCCCAGCCGAACACGTTGCCGTTGCGCATGATGCGGGTGCGTTCGCCTTCGGCGGCGCTATCGGCGAGCGTATGCTCGATCTCACCCGAGATGACCACGAAGATATCGTCGGCCTTCTCATGGTCGCGATAGATGACGTCGCGCGGGTGGTACGAGGCGTGCGTGGCCAGTTTCGCGATCGACTGCAGCATCTTCTCCGAGACGACCTGGAAGGGCATCGTCTGCTTCAGCAGACGGACAATCAAGCCGTCCGCTGCTGGCGGCACCTGGGCCGCGCTGCTACTTGGGCGCTCTGGAGACATCTTGTGCCTTTATGGTTCCCAGCGGCAGCGTCGCACCCGCGTCCTTGGCGACTTTGCGCGCGAACGAATCGTCGAGTGCGTTCGTCGGCGCCTTGTCGACGTCGATCACTTTGCCTTCGTGAAGGAATCTGTAAATGCTGTCGAGCTGTTTGTGCACGCGGTCCTCGAATACGAACGGCTTTTCGTCGCGTATGGGGCTGCCGCCGGCGGACAGCGGGATCTGGCCGTACAACGAGAACCATGCCATCGGAACGGTGATCCCGGCCGTTTGCGCCTTCACGATCTCCGCCACTTTGGTCGCGTTGTTGGGATCGAGCAGAAAACGCTGGGCTTCGAGCTCGGTCTTGAGCCAAGCTTCGACAATGTCCGGGCGCTGCGTGATGAGGTCCTCCCGCATGGCGATATACCCCGAGTCGGGAATGCCGAACGAATTGCCGGTGGCGACGTACTTGGCGATGCCTTCGCCGACGAGGTTTCCGATGCGGGAGGCGGTCGGTTCCCAGAGGACCACCGCATCGATTTTCTTGGCCCGCAGATTGGTACTCAGAACCTCGAGCGACTGGTTCATCACCGCGGCAGGCTTGATGTGCGTCCTGCTGATCACTTCGCCGAGGAAGCGATCCGCGCAGCTTCCCTTCGGCGTGGCAATGGTCTTGCCGTCCAGCCATTTGACGGCCTCTTCTGCCGTCTTGAAGTCCGGGGCGTCCGCTCTGACCATGATCACATTGCAACGCTGG
>JANXZT010000359.1 GCA_025355395.1 Betaproteobacteria bacterium | reverse complement strand
ATGCCCGACAAGGACTTGCGCACGCCATCGGAAACAATGCCGCCCAGGCCTACCGCCAGGCATTTTTCCAGCACGACGACGCGCTTCGCGTGCTGCAATGCCTCACGTGAAGCGGCGAGAGGAAAGGGACGAAACGAGCAGATCGAGACCGAGCCGATCAGTGAGCCTCGCGCACGCATCTCGTCGACGACTTCCTGCACGGTACCGTTCAGCGAGCCGAGCGCGACGACGGTCGTCTCCGCATCCTCGGTGCGATAGCATCGAAGAAGTCCACCCGAGTTGCGCCCGAATTCTTTATTGAATGCCGCGGCGAGCTGCGGAATCAGTCCCAGCGCGCGCAACTGTTTGTGGTGCGCGAGGTACCGCACTTCGGTGAACGCCTCCGGCCCGACCAGGGCGCCAATACTCACCGGGTCAGCCGGATCGAGAATCTGTCGAGGTTCGTATGGCGGAAGGTATGCATCGACTTGTTCCTGCGTCGGTATATCGACGCGTTCATAAGCGTGGGTCAGGATAAAGCCGTCCATGCAGACCATGACGGGGCATGAGAGCTCCTCGGCGAGGCGGAACGCCTGGATGTGCAGGTCCAGCGCTTCCTGATTCGTTTCCGCGTACAGTTGGATCCAGCCGGCATCGCGCATCGACATGCTGTCGGAATGGTCGTTCCAGATGTTGATCGGCGCACCGATCGCCCGGTTGCCGATCGTCATCACGATGGGCAGCCCCAACCCTGCGGCGTTGTACACGGCTTCCGCCATGAACAGCAATCCCTGGCTGCTCGTGGCCGTGTAGGTGCGCGCCCCCCCTGCCGAGGCGCCAATCGCCACCGACATCGCCGCGAACTCGGATTCGACGTTGATGAACTCGCAGTTAACGAGCTCTTCCGATTTCACCATCTCGCCCAGACCTTCGACGATATGCGTTTGTGGGGTGATGGGATAGGCGCAGATCACCTGCGGCCGGCAGAGCGCGATGGCCTCGGCGACTGCGTGCGAGCCTTCCGTTTGCTTAAGCATCGATCGTCTCCCGTGCCTTGCTCGCAATGGCGAACGCCTCCGTCGCGGCGGCGACATTCTTCTCGGCGACCGCAGCGGGGAATTTTTGTCGGATTGCAGCCAGGACGGATTCCAGCGTGATCACTCCGGTGATCGCGGCGAACCCTCCCAGAAGCGCCGCATTCGGCACCGGTCGGCCGACATGCTTCAGCGCGAGCTCGGTCGCCGGGAGCGTGCACAACCGATATTGCTGGACGCCGTGCGCGAATCCGCCGAGCCCCAATTCATCGAAGCTCTTCGTCGAGTTGAGCAGGATGTACCCGCGTGCGGGCAGGCCATTGAACAGATCGACCTGGTGCAGGAGTGTCTGGTCCTGGATGATCAAGGCGTCGGGCGCCAGCACCGGCTCGCGCAGCCGGATCTCCTTGTCGTCGATGCGGCAGAATGCCATGACCGGCGCACCCATGCGTTCCGAGCCGAAGCTGGGGAACGCCTGCGCGTAACGCCCCTCGAGAAACGCGGCGACCGACAACATTTCGGCGCCGGATACCACGCCTTGGCCGCCACGGCCGTGAATTCGAATCTGGAACATCCTCGATCTCCTGCTGTGCTCTTTACTCGTCGGTCGCGATGATCTGCGCCGTACATTTCGAAGAGGTGTCCTCCTTTTTGCACATCCTGCACGCGTTGCCGCATGATCCTTTGACGCAGGTCAAGAGTCGCCCCATCCGCTTGATGCGCATCCGGAGCTGTGCCGACTCGAGGAACGCACCAAGCCCGATCGCGCGCAGCTTATCTACGAGCTCGACCAGTGTTTTGCCTTCCATGACGTCTCTCCGAAACCGTTTCCGCGAGCGACACCAATTGCGCTCATGACTCGAAAGATGATTGGCATGGATTGAATCAGGAAAACAAACTTGGCAACAGCACGAGCGGCTTTTGGACGGCAGAGTTTCGAGTTGGCCGCTACCCCACGCCGCCTGTGCAATGGCTCCTCCGCAAAGAAGTCGCCGAACCTGCTGCTCACATGCGCTCGCGGGCGCTTCCTTAACCGCTCGGTTCCAAAGCGCCTGCCTTGGGATATCGACGAGAGTCCGCGGGTCGATATCCGCTTCGCGCGTGGCGCCTGTTCATGCGGACGCCGCTAGCGCACCGGCGCCACACGATAGGCGGCGGCGTCAGCAGGCCGCGCCGCACAAAGCTGCGCCGCAAGCACCGTCGCACCTGTTCCCGCACCTCGACGATGGCGTTCTCATCGCTTCGTCGGGGTCCGGATCCGATTTGTTCGCGCCGTTGGGTCCGAGCGAATCTCCGTGCAAGAAAAGGTCGCCCGCGCAACTAACGCGACTCATCGCGGTGGCGCCGGGCCGTAGAATAGCCAAATCCTTGCGCCCGGACGGTCGGGACATGAAGGGCGTCGGATCAGATGGCGCGGAGCGAGCATCTGGATTCATGAATGTCGGATTGCGCCGACAGACGCCGGCCGCGACATCGCTCACAATCCCCGAACGCCCTCGCCGGCCGGAAGGATCGACTTGCCCAAAGTGTCGCCTCCGATTCCCGCCGCGCCCACGCTGCCGACCAGGGACCCGGCGCGCCGGGAAACGCCCATCCTTGCCCCCGGACGCAATTGCTGGCGGACCGAGCGCGCCACGCGCGTCGCCTTTCTCGTCGACGGCGAGGAGTACTTCGGCGCCGTGCGCTCGGCGCTCGCGAACGCGCGCAGCTCGTTCTTCATCCTCGGCTGGGACATCGACAGCCGGATGCGCCTGATGCCCGGTGGCGCGGACGACGGACTCCCGGAATTGCTCGGCGACTTCCTGAACGCCATCGTCGCGGCGCGGCCCGACTTGCACGGCTATGTGCTTTCGTGGGATTTCGCCATGCTCTACGCGATGGAGCGCGAGTGGCTGCCGTTCTATAAGTTCGATTGGCGCACGCACCGGCGGCTCAAGTTCCGACTCGACGATCAACATCCGGTCGGCGCGTCGCAGCACCAGAAGATCGTGGTCGTCGACGGCGCGGTCGCATTCGTCAGCGGCTACGACCTCACGCGCGTCCGCTGGGACACGTGCGACCACGCGCCCGACGATCCGCGCCGTGTCGATCACCGTGGCGACGCCTACCCTCCTGTCCATGACGTGGGCATCGTCGTCGGAGGAGACTGCGCGCGCGCGTTGGGCGAGCTCGCGCGCGAACGTTGGCGACGCGCGACCGGTAGCCTGCCGCGCGGCACGCTCGCCGCGTCGGCACCCGAAGCATGGCCAGCCGGTATCGAACCCGCATTGACCCACGTCGACGTCGCGATCGCGCGAACCGAGCCGCCTTTCAAGGGCCGTCCGGCAGTTGCCGAGATCCGGCAACTGCATCTGGACGCGATCGCGGGCGCACGGCGGCGGATCTTCGCCGAGAACCAGTATTTCACTTCGCGCCTGGTCACCAACGCCCTCGCGCAGCGATTGCGCGAGGATAATGCGCCGGAGATCGCCGTAATCTCGCCGTTCACGCAAAGCGGCTGGCTCGAGATTTCGACCATGGGGGTGCTGCGCGGTCGCAATCATCGCGTGTTGCGCGCGGCCGACCGGGCTGGCCGCTATCGACTCTACTATCCGACGCTGCCCTGGCTCGACGCCAAGGGCGACTGTCTCAACGTGCACAGCAAGGTGTTGATCGTCGACGACGACCTGCTGATGATCGGCTCGGCCAACCTCGCCGATCGCTCGATGGGCACCGACACCGAATGCAACCTCGCGCTCGAGGCGCGTGGGGATCCGCGTGTCGAGCGGGCGATTGCCGGCTTGCGCGAGCGGTTGCTCGCCGAGCATCTCGGCCGCTCGCCGGCGGAAGTCGCTGCCGCGATCCAGCGCACGGGGAGCCTGCACCAGGCCATCGCGGCGCTCACTCGCCACGGCGACCGATGCCTGAAGGCGATCGAACCGCAGCTCGATCCGCGCCTCGACGCGCTGGTCCCCGACCACCAAGTGCTCGATCCGGAGCGGCCCATCGATCCGGACGCCATCGTTGCCGACCTCTTGCCGCGTGCCGAAGCGCGCCGCGGCGCACGGGTCCGGTTGGTCGGAGTCGCGCTCGTCGTCATGGCCCTGACGGCCATGGCGCTCGCGTGGCGCTATACGCCGCTGCAGGCGTGGCTCGAGCCCGTCCGGCTGATCGAGCTCGGCGCGTCGCTGCGCGAGCATCGCCTGGCGCCGCTGTTCGCCATCCTGGCCTTCGTAGGCGGCGGACTGGTCCTGTTCCCGGTGACGGTGTTGGTGGCCGTGACGGCGATCGTCTTCGGCCCGCTGCTCGGCACGGCCTACACGATGATTGGTGCCACGCTCAGCGGTGCGATGACGTTCGCGATCGGTCGTCACCTGGGGCGCGAGACCGTGCGCAGGCTCGCCGGCCGGCGGCTGAACGACCTGTCGCGACGGCTCGGCGAGCGCGGCCTCGTGGCGGTCGTGTTCGCGCGCATGCTACCGCTCGGGCCGTTCTCGATCGTCAATATCGTGGCCGGCGCGTCGCACATCCGCTGGCGCGACTTCCTGCTCGGGACGGTGATCGGTCTCATCCCCGGCGTCATGGCAACATCGATATTCGTCGATCGGGCGGCAGCGGCGATTCGCGAGCCGGATGTCGCCACCTTCGCGTTGCTCGCCGTCGCAGGCGCCACGATCGTCGCTCTTGTCTGGATGCTTCGACGAAAGCTTCGCGCGCGCGCCATCACGGCACCCGACCCGATGCCGAGCGGTCATGGCAGCTGAACCGGACGCGCTCCGGGTGGCCGGATCCAAAGCCGCATCCAGGATAACGCTCTGCGTCGCCACGTGGAACATCCACCGCGCGGTCGGCGCCGACGGCCGCTATGCGCCGGCGCGGATCGTCGACGTGCTATCCGAACTCGACGCCGACCTGGTCGCGCTGCAGGAAGTCGCCTTGCAGCGGGCGCACGAAAACTTTCTTGTCGATCTCGAGCGCGCAACCGGTTACCACGTGGTCGCCGGTCCCCTCTACCAACGGCGCGGGACCGATTTCGGCAACGCCGTGCTCTCGCGCCATCCGGTCGAGAACGTGGCTCACCTGGATCTGACGGTCGACCGCTATGAGCCGCGCGGCGCGCTCGACGTGCGGATCGACGTCGGCGCATCGCACCCGCTGCGCGTCCTGGCGACGCATCTGGGGTTGCGTCCCAAGGAACGGCGCCAGCAGGTGAGAAGGCTGCTCGCCGCGGCCGAAAGCGAGGGTCCGCACCCGACCCTCCTGATGGACGATCTGAACGAATGGTATCTATGGGGCCGTCCGCTGCGGTGGCTGCACGCGCATTTTCGCGAGAGGCCGGCGGCACCGCCGACATTTCCCGCGCGACGTCCCGTGTTCGCGCTCGACCGGATCTGGATCTCGCCAGTGGGTTGCCTGCGTCGGCTGCAATGCCATGCAAGCCCGCTGGCGCGGATCGCGTCGGACCATCTGCCGCTCACCGCAGAAATCGTCCTTTGATCCTATGCGTCTACACGTATCGGCGGCGGTTGGACCATCATTCGATCACGCGGTCGGCGCGCAACAGCAGCGAGGCGGGATCGCGAGGCCAAGCGCTTTCGCAGCCCTCATGTTGCCCGCAACCTCAACGCCGCTCGAACCGTTCTCTTCGAGCACATCTTCAAACCCCGACAATCAGCCTGACTACCCGTCGTTCAGGCTCATTTCACTATTGGAATTGACTACCCTCCCGGTTGCCGTGACCTTCTCGTCGGCGAACCAAGTCGCTCTCCGGTTGATAGCGCAGCCAACTCCACCCGAGCTCCACCATGATCCAGCGCGCCCGCTTGTTGCCGGCCTTGGCAATGCCTTGCTCGGTTTGGCTGTCGCCGCTGCTATACGGCGTGGGAGCGAGCCCGATGCAACCCGCCACTTGGCGCCGATTATGAGGGTCATAATGAAACTGCCGGCTGCCTGCCTCACCCATGATCGACAAAGACCCGCTTACAGTCGACGTGCCTCGGAAATTCCACCGACGCATGGCCGCGATCATCGATGCGGTCCAAACGGGAATGTGGCAGGCAGGCGTGCACGAACACTTCTTGGCTACGCCACGGAAGTCTCCTGTGATCGGTGCTCGGTCGTCTCGCGGGTTCTCGCGAAAGAGAGTGGAAGGCGCCCGACCGCGGCGATGCCCGGCTCGACGCGGCAATCGGGTATCGCAGTGTCTGGCCTCGTAGCCGCTCGCTCAGCCTTCCCAGAGTAGCGTGTAGGGCGGTACAGGTGGAGGCGTCGAGACGCGAGTGCCGACACGACGCCGACCGGTGCGCTCAAGGTGCGTTTTTCGGGAGACTTCGGGCTGGAGTGCTAATACTCGTTAGTCCAGAACGCGCCATCGACGGACAGAAGCCATGAGCCATTTGCAGACAAGACTCCGCTCGCTCTCGCCCGTAGTCCTCGCAGGTCTTTGGCGCGGGATCGAGAAGGAAAGCCTGCGGGTCCGGCCGGACGGCACGCTCGCCACAACGCCGCATCCCCAGGCGCTCGGCGCGGCGCTGACCCATCCGCACATCACGACCGACTTCAGCGAAGCGCAGCTCGAGCTCATCACCGGCGTGCATTCAACGGCCACTGTCTGTCTCGACGAGCTCACGCACATCCACCAGTTCGTCTACCGTCACATCGGGGACGAGATGCTTTGGTGCGGGAGCATGCCCTGCAACCTGCCTGACGAGAACGCGATCCCCATCGCGCGTTTCGGGCATTCGAACGTGGGCCGCGCAAAGACGCTGTACCGCATGGGCCTTTCCCATCGCTATGGGCGGCGCATGCAGTTGATCTCCGGCATCCACTACAACTTCTCCCTTGCGGAGGATAGTTGGCCGCTCGCGGACTTCCGCGACGTCAACGAGGCGTACTTTGCGCTCATCCGAAATTTTCGAAGGCACGCGTGGTTGCTGCTGTACCTCTTCGGCGCGTCGCCTGCGGTGTGTGCGAGCTTCGTCGAGGGGCGCGCGCACGAGCTGCGGGAGCTAGCACCCGGCACCTTGTACCTGCCTCACGCCACTTCGCTGCGGATGGGGCGTCTCGGCTACCTGAGCGCGGCGCAGGATG
>JANXZT010000356.1 GCA_025355395.1 Betaproteobacteria bacterium | reverse complement strand
CCGAAAGTCGTCTCTGACCCTATTTCTCCGCAATCACCGCCCCCCCCAGGCAAACGTCGCCGTCGTAGAGCACGAGATACTGCCCCGGTGTCGGCGCCCATTGCGGCGCTTCGAACACGGCGCGCCATGTGTCCGGATCCGTGCGCTCGATGCGGCAGCGCGCATCGGCCATGCGATAACGCGTCTTGGCCGAGAGCCGCGAAAGCGCCGCGACATCCGGTGCCTCACCCGCAAGCCAATGCATTGCCTGTACGTCGAGCTCGCTGCGAAAAAGCCGCGGATCATCGTGACCCTGCACCACGATCAGTGCATTGCGGCTTTGATCCTTGGCCGCCACGAACCATGGTAGATCGCTGCCCCCACGCGTGCCGCCGATGTGCAGCCCCTGCCGCTGCCCCAGCGTGTAATACGCGAGTCCACAATGCTCGCCCAGCGGCCGGCCTTCGACTGTCTCGATGGGACCGGGTGCCCGCGGCAGATAGCGCGCCAGAAAATCTCGAAACGGCCGCTCACCGATGAAGCAGATGCCGGTCGAATCCTTTTTCGCCCAGGTCGGAATGCCCTCGCGCTGCGCCATGGCACGCACCTCGCGCTTGTGCATCTCGCCCAGAGGAAAAAGCACGGGAGAGAGCTGCTGCTGCGTCAACCGGTGCAGAAAATAGCTCTGGTCCTTGGTCGCATCCATTGCCTTCACCAATTCGACCCGACCCGCGTCGCGGCGCACGCGAGCGTAATGCCCGGTGGCGATGTGATCCGCTCCCAGTGAGAGCGCGTGATCGAGGAACGTGCGGAATTTGATCTCGCTGTTGCAGAGCACGTCGGGGTTGGGTGTGCGTCCCGCCTCGTATTCGCGCAGGAAATGGGCGAATACGCGCTCGCGATACTCGGCCGAGAAGTTGACGGCCTCGAGATCGATGCCGATCACGTCGGCCACCGCGGCAGCGTCGACCAGATCTTCGCGGGATGTGCAGTACTCGTCGGTATCGTCATCCTCCCAGTTCTTCATGAAAAGACCGACGACTTCGTAGCCTTGTTGCTTCAGGAGCCATGCCGCGACCGACGAATCGACGCCGCCGGACATGCCAACCACTACCTTGGAGGTTCTGCTCGTCCCCATCGTGCGTACTTCGCTGGTCGCGCTCCCGGGTACCGTAAAAGAAAAAGGCAGGAGCCACGCCCCTGCCTTTTTCGCGAAGCGAGGCCGCTTACTTCTTCATCGCGTCCTTCTTGATGTCGTCCTTCTTCACCTCGGCCTTCATGTCCGCCTTGGCGACGTCCTTCTTCATGTCGGCCTTGGCATCTTCCTTCTTCATGTCGGCCTTCATGGTGTCCTTCTTCATGTCGGCCTTGGCGTCGTCCTTCTTCACGTCGGCCTTGGCCACCTTCTTGTGCATCTTGGTCTTGGCTGTGTGCTTCTTGATGTCGGCCTTGGCGTCTGCCTTCTTCATGTCCGACTTCATGGCGTCATTCTTCATGTCCGCCTTCATGGCGTCCTTCTTCATATCATCCTTGGCCATCGGCGCCATGGGGGCGGCGGCAGGCGCAGGAGTCTGGGCGGACGCGGTCAATGCAAACGCGCTCGCGATAAGAGCGATGAGAAGCTTGTTCATGGTGAATCCCTTCATGGTTGTTGTGTCGTTGTCTGTTCGGCATCGTGCCCCGCATGCGGCTTTCGCGGGTGGGGTCCCAAGGCGACGGATTCCGATGCGCAATAAAAAGGTAAAGCCTTGAGATTATAGCATTTATTCATAGAAAAGCAATCCGGGGTTCCGGCCCGCCGTTGGATGCCGGCCCCGCCTACTTCGCGGCGGCGATGTCGGGCTTCCTAACCTTCTTGGGCTTGGCCTTGTTGCTGCTCTTCCTGGCGACCTTCGGACACATTATGGTGCCGCTGCCATTAACGCGGCCGCCATGGTGCGGTTGACAAACTAGGCAACGTGCGTCGGTGGCCATCGATTTGTCGCTGCGCGCCGACAACATCAACCCGCGTCGGTAAGACCAATCTCGCGCTTCAGCCAGCCACGCACCATCGGCACGGTTACCGGTCGCTTGGTGGCAAGGGAGTGCCGATCGAGTGCGGCCAATGTCGAGAGCAGCGTTGTCATGTCGCGGCGTCCGTGCGCAAGGAGATAGCGCACCACCTCGTCGCTCAAGTCAAAGCCACGCTGGCGTGCATAACCCGCCAGGGCCGCGGGTTTGTCCGCGTCGGCGAGAGGTGCTATCTCGTACACGAGGCCCCATCCCAGGCGCGTACGCAGATCCTCGCGCAGGCTCATGCGGGACGGCGGCATGCGGCTCGCCACCAGGAGATGGCCGCCGGTGGCGCGCAGCGCGTTATACAGCGTGAAAAGATGTCCCTGCGCATCATCGCCCGCGCGGTCGGCATCGTCGATGGCCACGATCCGTGCGGCGGCGAGCACGTGAGGATCAGCCGCGGCGAGCGCTCCCGGCGCGGCGATAAGAACCGCACCATGTCCGCGCGCCAAACACGCACCCACCGTGGCGCGCAGCAGATGCGTCTTGCCCGCGCCCGCCGCGCCCCACACCAGCAGCCCGGTTTCCGGCACCGAGCCGTTGGCGATGCGGATCAGTGCATCGAGCGCCTCACTATTGGCGCCGGGCAGAAAATTCGCGAACGAAGGCGGCTCGGGTTGAGCGAGCTCGAAGACCAGTTGCTCGGTCATCCGGCGCGGTAGATGGGTGACGCGAAATAGGCGGCACGCAACCGCCGCAGTGCGACCAGCAGCACGGCGGAAGCGGGAAGCGCCAGGAGCACACCCGCGAAGCCGAACAACTGGCCGAACGCCAAGAGGGCAAAGATGACGCCCAGAGGATGCAAGCCGATCCGGTGCCCGACGAGATACGGCAGCAGCACGTAGTTTTCGAGCAACTGGCCGAGGCCGTAGACCGCAACCACCGCGAGAAACCCTGGCAGGCCCGTCCACTGCAAGAGCGCCGCCATGATTCCCAGGAGCAGGCCGAGTCCAAACCCCACGTAAGGAATGAACACCAGCACACCGGTCAATATCCCGATCGGCACCGCGAACTGCAGCCCCACCAGCGAAAGCGCAATCGTGTAGTAGGTGGCGAGCGCGATCATCACCAGCATCTGGCCGTGCAGAAACTGGGCAAGCACATGATCGATCTCGTGCGCCACGCCGCGCACGTTGGGATCCCAGCGGCGCGGGATGAGCTCGTCGATGCGGGCGACGATGCCGCGTCCGTCACGCAACAGGTAGAACATGACCACGGGGACGAGCGCGAGATTGACAATGATGCCGATCAGCACCCGTCCGCCTGTTTTGACACTGGCAAGGAGCTGGATGCCCACCTCGCCCGCCTGCTGCGCGTTATCCGCAATCAATCCGCGCAAGGTCGCGATATCGAGCGTGAGAGTGAGGCCGAGACTTCGCTCGAGCCACGGCGCCACCCGCGCCGCGTACACGTCCGCGAGCAAGGGCAGGCGTTCGAGCAACATCGACAGTTCGGCCTGCACCAGTGGAAGTACGACGACCAGGAAGCCGAGCACCAATCCCATCATCAGCGCTACCGCAAGCAACGTGCCGAGGGTGCGCGGGATCCCTGCCCGCGCGCAACCATTGACCACCGGCGTTGCGAGGTAGGCTAGGATGGTGCCGATCAGGAATGGCGTGAGCGCTGGCCCTATCCAGTGGAGCGCGGCCGCCATGACCACCAGCGCGCCTGCGATCCATGCGTACTGGCGCGGCGCGAGGGGCCCTGCCAGCGCCTGCTCGGCGATCGGCGCCGTGGCGGCAACCGGAGCTTCCCCGAATGCAGGCACGGCCGCGGGGTGGCCAAGCGGCGCATCGGGTTGGGTGCTCAAGGGTCGGAGGTTGTCCATATCCGGTAAAATCGACGTCTAAGCGGTGCACTGTACCGCGTCCGCCGGGCGAATCTCAATTCGTCCGTCCTTCCCCCGGCGCCGCTCACCCGGCAATCGGCTTTTGATACATGCGTACGACGCTTACACTGGACAAGGACGTGGCCGCCGTAATCGAGCAGCTTCGCAAGACGAAGCACCAAAGCTTGAAAGAGATTATCAATGAAGCGCTCCGCGAAGGGCTGAAACGCACGGGGGCGCCGCCCCATAATCGACCGCCCTTTCGCACGGCCTCGGTCGATCTCGGGCGTTATCTATTGACTGACGTCGATAACGTGGCGGAGAGGGTGGCGGTCACGAAAAGCGAATCGTTCCAATGATTCTCCTCGATGTCGACCTCCTCATTTATTTTTTCGAATAGCTTTTTCCCCTTGGACCCCGTTTCTGCAACGCCCGGCTCCCTTTCTTACCGCGACGCAGGTGTTGACATCGATGCCGGCGACGCGCTGGTCGAGCGCATCAAGCCTTTTGCGAAACGCACGATGCGCTCCGAAGTGCTCGCCGGTATTGGCGGATTCGGCGCGCTGGTCGAAATCGGCAAGCGGTTTCGCGAGCCGGTGCTGGTGGCCGGCACCGATGGCGTAGGCACCAAGCTCATGCTCGCCTTCGAGATGCAGCGCCATGACACCATCGGCATCGATCTCGTGGCGATGAGCGTCAATGACATTCTGGTGCAGGGTGCCGAGCCGCTCTTTTTCCTGGATTATTTTGCGTGCGGCAAGCTCGACGTTGCGGTAGCGGCCGACGTGATCGCAGGTATTGCGCATGGGTGCGAGCAGGCCGGTTGCGCGCTGATCGGCGGCGAGACCGCCGAGATGCCTGGCATGTACCGGGTCGGTGAGTATGACCTTGCGGGTTTCGCGGTGGGTGTGGTCGAAAAGAGCGCGGTCATCGATGGCCACACCATCGCGCCCGGCGATGTGGTGCTCGGGCTCGCCTCCTCGGGCCCGCATTCGAATGGCTATTCACTGATTCGCCGCATCGTGAGCACCGTAGCGGCAGACTTGCACGCACCGTTCGGCTCCGGCACGCTGGGTGACGCGTTGCTCACGTCCACCCGCATTTACGTGAAGCCGTTGCTCGCGCTGCTGCGGGCATTGCCGGTCAAGGGAATGGCGCATATCACGGGCGGGGGACTCACCGGGAACGTGCCGCGGGTGTTGCCCCCCCGGACCCGGGCGCGGCTTGAAAGCGCGCAGTGGCCGCGCCCGCCCATATTCGACTGGCTGCAAAGCAACGGGCGCGTTGCCGACGCCGAGATGCATCGCGTATTCAATTGCGGCATCGGCATGGTGATCATCGTCGCTCCCGAGCACGCCGAGCCGGCTCAACGTCTCCTCGCTGACGCCGGAGAAGCGGTATATCCCATTGGTCGCATCGATGCACGACCGGCGGGCGCGCCGGCCACGGTGATCGTCTGATCGAAGAAGAAGCGAAATCGTCATCCTCTCGAAAGTGACGGCGCTCCACCGTCATCCCAGCGAAAGTGACAGCATGAAATGAACCGTCATCCCCGCGAAAGTGACGGCCATGCAATGAACCGTCATCCCCGCGAAAGTGACGGCACGAAATGAACCGTCATCCCCGCGAAAGTGACG
>JANXZT010000343.1 GCA_025355395.1 Betaproteobacteria bacterium | reverse complement strand
CTTGAGCGCCGTCACGTTCGCGGGGATGACGGATTGAGCGCCGTCACGTTCGCGGGGATGACGGCTTGAGCGCCGTCACGTTCGCAGGGATGACGGCCTAAGCGCCGTCGCGTTCGCGGGGATGACGGCTTAAACGCCGTCATGTTCGCGGGGATGACGGCTTAAACGCCGTCATGTTCGCAGGAATGACGGTGGCGCACCGTCATCTTGGGAGAGTGGCGGTAGCTGCGCTCACCTGTCATTCGAAAGCCAGCCGATCATGAGACTCGACGGAAAGATTGCAATTGTCACCGGTGCCGGCTCGGGATTTGGCGAAGGCATCGCCCGGCGGTTCGCGCAGGAAGGTGCGGCAGTGGTGGTCAATGACATCAATGCCGAAGGAGGCGAGCGCGTGCGACAGGACATCGAGGCAGCGGGCGGGCGGTGTTCTGCCGCGGCGATGTCGGCAGCGATGCGGATGTCGCGGTGCTGGTGCAATTCGCGCTCGAGCGCTTCGGCGGGCTCGACGTGGTGGTGAATAACGCCGGCACCACCCACCGCAATCAACCGATGCTCGATGTAGGCGAAGAAGAGTTCGACCGGATCTACCGGGTCAATGTCAAGAGCCTTTTCCTTACCGCGCGCCATGCCGTGCCACATTTTCGCAAGCAGAAGCGCGGCAGCTTCATCACCATCGCCTCCACCGCCGGGGTGCGTCCGCGGCCGGGGCTCACCTGGTACAACGGCAGCAAGGGAGCGGCCATCGTCACCAGTCGGTCGATGGCCGCGGAGCTGGCCCCCGACAATATCCGCGTCAATGTCATCAATCCCGTCGCCGGCGAGACCGCCATGCTCGGCGAGTTCATGGGGGAGGACACGCCGGCGATGCGCGCGAAGTTCATTGCCACCATTCCGCTGGGCCGGCTTTCGTTACCCTCCGATATCGCGACGGCGGCGGTCTTCTTTGCGTCCGACGAGGCGGGCTTCATCACCGGAGCTTGCCTCGAAGTAGACGGCGGCCGGTGTGTGTGAATCCAGGCAGCAACAAAAGCCTTAAACCACGCCGGCGCGCCGCAACACCGCGATAGCGGCATCGTCAATGCCCAGCGACCGGAGCACCGCGTCGGTATCTTCACCCAGGCGCGGGCCGCCACCGGCAAAGTCACCCGGAGTCTCCGACAGCCGGGGAACCACACCCGGCACCTTCAACGTTTCACCTCCGGCGAGACGAATCTGGCGAATCATCCCGCGCGCAGCGTAATGCGGATCGGCGACGATGTCGGCGATCGAATAAATCTTCGACGCCGGCACTTCGGCCGCCTCCATGGCGCCGAGAACCGCCGCCGGCGCGCGCTCCCGCGTCCACGACTCGATCTGATCGTCGAGCCATTGTTGGCGCGCGGCACGGCCATCGTTGTGCGCGAGCGTGGCGTCGTTCGCCAAATCGTTGCGACCCATCGCGATGCAAAGCCGCCGGAAAATCGAGTCGCCGTTGGCGGCGATCAACACGTAGGTGTCGTCAGCGCAGCGATAGGCGGACGTCGGCGCGATGCCGGGAAGAATCGAGCCGGTACGCTCGCGCACGGCGCCAAAGGCATCGAACTCCGGCAGCATCGATTCCATCACCGAAAACACCGACTCGTACAGCGCCACGTCCACGCGTTGTCCGCGTCCGGTCTTGCGTCGCGACTCGAGCGCCATCATCGCGCCGATCACGCCATAGAGCGCTGCGAGGGTGTCGCCGATCGACACCCCCACGCGCGACGGCGGCCGGTCTGGCGTGCCGGTGACATGACGCAGTCCGCCCATGGCCTCGCCGATCACGCCGAATCCGGGACGCTCGCGGTACGGTCCGCTCTGGCCATAGCCGGAAATGCTGACCATGATCAGACCCGCGTGCTCTGCCGCCAGGCTCTCGTAGCCCATCCCCCAGCCTTCGAGCGTGCCCGGCCGGAAATTTTCGACCACGATGTCGGCGGTCAGCACGAGCTGCCGCGCGATGCGCTGGCCTTCGGGTTGGCGCAAGTCCAGCGTCACCGAGCGTTTGCCGCGCGACTGCACATGCCACCACAGCGACGTGCCGTCCTTCAAATAGCGCCATTTGCGCAGCGGATCGCCGTGGCCGGGCGGCTCGATCTTGATGACCTCGGCACCGAATTCGCCGAGGAGCTTGCCGCAGAACGGTCCGGCGATGAGCGCACCCATTTCGACCACGCGCAAGCCTGCAAGGGGGCGACGGTCGGTCATCGATAGTGCTTCGAGGGCGACGACGAAGTGGTCTCCGGCATACTGAGCGCGGCGATCGAAGGCGAGTGCCGTCGCCCCGAACCGGAGACGCAGCGGAGTGCGGACGCAATAACAACGGAACGGTGAGGCATAGGAGGCCGGCGAGGAAGCGATGCGCGAAATTATAAGCCGCCGCCGCCGGCGCCAAAGCTCCTGCCAAGCGTGCGACAATCCGCGCGGCCGCGATACGGCAGCGTCCTCGGAGACCCGCATGTTCGACCTGTTCGATCGTTGGCTGATCCGCCTCAATCGCTATGCCGTGATCGGCATTCTCGCCGCGATGGCGATCATGGTGTTCGCGAACGTCGTGTTGAGGTATGTCAGCGGCAATTCCATCCTCTGGGTCGAGGAGGTATCACGCTACCTCATGATCTGGCTCACCTTCCTGGGCAGCGGCCTCGTGATGCGCTACGGCGGCCACATCGGCATCGATACGCTTCAGGAGCGCCTCCCGGCGCACGCGGTGGCCATCCGTGCATTCATCTTGGTTGGGCTGCTCGCCTTTTTCGGGGTCATGGTGTGGCTCGGCATCGTCTATACACTGCGCACCTGGAGCCAGACCACGCCGGTGATGGGCGTGCCCATCGGAGCGGTCTATCTCGCGATGCCCATCGGGTTCGCACTCATGATCGCGCACCTGCTGTTCATGGCGGCGCCCTACGTGCGGCGGCGCGCGTTTCTTGCTGACGCTGAATTCGACGCCGACGCGGCGAAGATGTAATGGTCGCCACGCTTTTCATTGCCTGCATCCTGCTGCTGCTGCTGGGGATTCCGGTCGCTTTCGCTCTCGGCGGCGCAACGCTCGCGGCCATCCTGGTGAACGGGAGCCTCCCGCTTATCGCGCTGCCGAAGTACGCCTTCAGCGGCATCGACATTTTCGCGCTGCTGGCGGTTCCATTTTTCATCCTTACCGCGGAGCTCATGACCGGCGGCGCGTTGTCCGAGGTGCTGCTCCGTTTCGCCTCGCAGTTTGTCGGCCGCTTCCGCGGCGGCCTCGGACACACCAACATCCTCGCGATCACGTTTTTCTCGGGCATCAGCGGCTCGGCGCTCGCGGACGCGGCCGGACCCGGCGCGATCATGATCCGGATGATGCGCAAGGACGGCTATCGCCCTGAATATGCCGCCGCGCTCACGGCGGCGGTGTCGATCCTCGGCCCGATCATCCCGCCTTCGATCAGCATGATCATCTATGCATTTGCCTACCCGGAGATCGATCTGATCGGCCTCATGATTGCGGGGGTAATGCCGGGCATCGTGATCGCCGTCGCGATGGCAGCCATCAATCACGTGATTTCCGTGCGGCGGAACTATCGCGGCGTGGTCGAGGATCTCGGTTGGCGCGATTACCTGCGCAACACCTGGCGGGCGATACCGGCGCTGGTGCTGCCGGTGCTGATCCTGGGTGGCATCGTGTCGGGCGCCTTCACGCCGACCGAGGCGAGCGTGGTCGCGGTGTTCTACGCGCTCTTCGCCGGGCGCGTCATCTACGGGTCGCTCCAGTGGCACATGCTGCCCGGCATTCTCTCCCGCTCGGCGTTGATGACGGCTTCGGTGCTCGTTATCGTGGCGATGTCGGCGGCGTTCGCGTGGGTCCTGACCGTCTCCCGGGTGCCGCAGGACCTGACCGCATTCATCGTTGGCTTGAAGCTCAGTCCCATTGCCTTCCTGCTGGCGGTCAATGTGTTGCTGCTGGCGTTCGGCATCTTCATCGAGCCTCTGCCGGGGATCGTAGTGCTGGTGCCGATCCTTGCCCCCATTGCCCATGCCCTGGGCATCAGCGATTTGCAGTTCGGCATCATCGTGATCGTCAACCTGACCATGGGCATGATCACGCCACCCGTGGGCGGGCTGCTGTTCGTGACGTCGGTGGTGGCCCGGGTGCCGCTGACGCGCATGGTGGCCGAGCTCTGGCCGTTCATGTGGGCGCAGATCGCGGTGCTGGTGCTCCTCTCCTTCGTTCCCGGCATCAGCACGTGGCTTCCGTCGCTGTTCCACAAATGACGATGGCGCGCGCTAACGGAGCATCGCCGAGACGCGACGAATCAGCGGTAGTTACGGATCCGGTCGATATTTTCCTGGCCGAAGCGCTTGCCGAATTCGGCGTAGACGGGTGCGAGGCTCGCCTGGAATTTCGCCTTGTCGACTGCCTCCACGACGTTCATCCCTTTGCTGCGGAGATCGGCGACCGCCTTGCCCTCGTCCTCATCGACGCGCGCGCGGTTGACCTTGATCGCCTCCCTGGCGGAATCGAGAAATGCCTGCTTGTCGAGCGCGGACAGCTTGTCCCACTGACCCTTGTTCATCAGGATGAGCGCGGGCGAATATACGTGCCCGGTGAGCGACAGGTACTTCTGCACCTGATCGAGCTTGGCGGCGGTGATGACCGAGAGCGGGTTCTCCTGGCCGTCGACCGTGCCTTGCTGCAGTGCCGTGAATACTTCCGTGAACGCCATTGGCGTCGGCAGTATGCCGAACTGCTTGTATGCCTGGATGTGGATGGGGTTTTCCATCGTTCGCATCTTGAGACCGCGAAGATCGTCGGGGGCATTCACCGCATGCTTGCTGTTGGTCATGTGGCGGAAGCCGTTTTCGGCCCAGCCCAGGGCCACGATTCCCTTGGCGGGAAACTTCTGCAAGAGATCCTGACCGATCGGCCCGTCCAGCACGGCGCGCGCTTGCGCGTAGTCGCGGAACAAGAAGGGAATATCGAGGATCGCCACTTCGGGGACGAAGTTGGGGATGGGACCCGTCGACGTGAGGGTGATATCGAGCGTTCCGATCTGCACGCCTTCGATCGATTCCCGCTCGGCGCCGAGTGCGCCCGCGTAGAAGTTCTGAATCTTGTATCGGCCGTTGGTGCGGCGCTCGACTTCCTTCGCGAACGTGTCTACGGCCACCCCATAGTGCGAATTCTGCGCCAGCGAAATGTTCATTTTCATGGCGGTCTGCGCTACGGCGGGCGTGCCGGACAGCAGCGCGGATACGGCGCCGATGCCAATTGCAAGTGCAACAAACAGCCGCGATGGCCGCATGGGTATTCTCCTGTCGAGGGCAACTGGGCAACCCGGTGGGTGACCCGTGGCGAAGGATTCTAAGGAACCCTGCATTCGATGTATAGCCGCCTGCTCAGGCCTTTGACTACTCCCGTCGAGCGCGGTCATTTGGCATCGGCGAAACAGGGAAGAAGCAAACGTACTCCCTCTGCTCGCTTTCGCCAGGATGATAACGTCAGTGAGCGGTCGTCGCTTGGATGACCGACCGGGTTTCGGTATTGAAGGCCGAATGTAGCGGCTTCGCGGTGGGGATTGCATGCGCTCGCCCTAACGTGCCTAATACTGTCATTGCGCGCCGCCGTGCGGCGAAATCAACGGCACGCGCGGCGGCATGCGTCCGCCGCGCAGCCGACACCAGGAGAGCTACGTGCGTACCATTCCCATCGTTCTGGCGGCCACCGTTGCCGCCCTGGGCGCAGTCCACGCCACGGCGCAGGGCAGCGACCCCAACCTCGGTCGCAGCCTCGCCGCCACCTGTGCCACCTGCCACGGAACAAACGGTGTCAGCGTCGGCGAAGTCGAATCGCTCGCCGGCAAGCCGAAGGACGAGATCGTGCGCAAGATGCAGGACTTCAAAAGCGGCGCGAAGCCGGCGACGGTCATGCACCAGCTGGCGAAGGGCTACTCCGACGAGCAAATCCAGTTGGTGGCCGGCTGGTTCGCGGCGCAGAAAGCGAAGTGAGGGAGACGACCATGAGCATTCAGCGACGTGACTTCCTGCAGGCGCTCGGCGCCGCGGGTTTTGGAACGGCGGCGATGTCCGGGTTACCCGGATGCGCGACGATGGGCGGCGGCGCGGGTGGCAAGGTCGTCGTCGTCGGCGGCGGGTATGGCGGCGCCACCGCGGCCAAGCACATCCGCATGTGGAGCGACGGCGGGGTCGACGTGACCGTCGTCGAGCCGAATCCGGAATTCATTTCGTGCCCGGTCTCGAACCTCGTGCTCGGCGGCAGCAAACAGATCGCCGACGTCACGGTGAGCTACGACAACCTGACGAAGCGGCACGGCGTCAAGATGGTCAAGGATATGGCGACGGCCGTCGATACCGACAAGCGAACGGTAAGGCTCGCGGGCGGCGGCGAGTTGCCCTACGACCGACTGATCCTGTCGCCTGCCATCGACTTCATGTGGGACAAGGTACCCGCGCTCGACAACGCCGACGCGCAGGCGAAGATCCTGCACGCATGGGAGGCGGGCGCGCAGACCGTGGCGCTGCGCAACCAGTTGGTGGCGATGGCCGACGGCGGCGTTTACGCGATCTCGATTCCGGTCGCACCGTACCGCTGCCCGCCCGGGCCGTACGAACGTGCGTGCCAGGTCGCGTGGTATTTCAAGCGCGCAAAACCGAAATCGAAGGTGCTGATCCTCGACGGCAACGGCGACGTGACGTCGAAAGGGCCGCTGTTCAAGAAGGCGTGGGCAGAAGAATACAAGGGCATCGTCGAGTACCGGCCGAACCACGTGCTCACCGATGTGGACGTCGCGACGCGAACCGCGAAGTTCGACGTACAGGACAGCGTCAAGGCCGACGTATTGAATGTCGTGCCGCCGCAGCGCGCCGCCGCCATCGCGCGATCGGCGGGTGTCGTCACCGCCAACGATCGCTGGTGCGAAGTTGACTTCCTGACCTTCGAGTCGGTCAAGGTGAAGAACGTTCACATCCTCGGGGATGCGATCCAGATCGCGATGGGGATGCCCAAGTCGGGCCACATGGCGAACCAGCATGCGAAGGTCTGCGCGGCGGCGGTCGTCGCGCTGCTCTCGGGTCAGGCGCCGAACCCGACGCCGGTGCTCACCAATACCTGCTACAGCTTTATCACCGACAAGGACGTCGTCCACGTCTGCTCGGTGCACCAGTACGACAAGGAGAAGAAGACGATGCTGCCGGTGCCGGGCTCGGGCGGCGTCTCATCGGCGATGAGCGAGGTCGAGGGCCGCTACGCGTTCAACTGGGCAAAGAACATCTGGGCGGACATGCTCGCCTGAAAGCAGGGTCAGACTCGACTTTCTGCCTCCGCGGTCCACGGCAGGAATATGGCGCCCTCGGGGCGCCGTTTTCTTTGTGGAGAGGCCAAGAAAGTCGAGTCTGACCCTACTTCGCCCATAAGCGCCTGGCCAGCACGACAAGCCCGACCAGCGAGATCGCTGCGACAGGCAATCCGACGATCCACGCTTCTCGCTTACGCGCCTTCCCTCGCAGCACGTCCTGCACAAAACGCTCTCCGCGCGCCATCTCGTTGAAGCTTTGTTGATACGACGCGATGCGCCGTATCTCGTCGTCGGACAAAGGCGCGCCCTGAATGCGCGCGGATCTCTCCCTGGCATTGAGTTGGTCGACCTCGCCTTGAAAGCGCACCGTATCGCGCGCAGCGCTATCGAAGATCTCGCGATCGCTCGCGCTAAGGAAATGCACCGGGCCGAGCCCGCTCGCGTCTTCGAAAATTGCCGCAAGCGGTTGATCGGCCGTCGGGTTGACCAACAACCACAGGCTCGACGCAGAGCTCAGAACAAGCGTCAGTGCAAGCACGGCAAGGACGGCAAAACGCAGATTTGCGCTGCGCTGCAGCGGGCCGACAAACACCAGCGCCTTGGCAACGCCCGCAAGCACAAGAAAAAGAGCGAACGCCGTCACCATGGCCGCGCCCGTCGGCAGATCGAATACATACGAGCCCGCAAGACCGGCCGCGCTGGCGACAATTCCCACGCCCCAGGCTATCGCCAGCACGACGTTCATCCTTGCCGAAAAAATAGAGCCGATGACGGCGGGTACGATCAAAAAACTGAACACCAACAGCACACCCGCCGTCGTCACCGAGCTTGCCACCACGATGCCGAACGACAGGAAAAAAAGAAAATCCCAGACCGACACCGTGAACACGCTCCGTCCGGCAGGCGTCGTCGTGCTCGAGACCGCAAGCAGTGGCCCGCGCGCGAACCAGTGGAAAACGCCGATCGCGGCGTAAAGCGAAATGAGCTTGGCCACCTCCGCAGGGGACACCGTGAGGATGCTGCCCAGCAGGATTCTCTTGACGTGCTCCGCGCCCTGCGGCGCGCGGTCGACCACCAAAATCGTCGCCGCGGTCGCGACGACGTAGAGAATGCCGACGAACGCCTCCTGGCTGACAAAGCGGGCGAGACCACGGGTGAGCGTCAGTAGAGATGCGCCGATGCCCG
>JANXZT010000327.1 GCA_025355395.1 Betaproteobacteria bacterium | reverse complement strand
TGGAGTTGCCGTCGGGGACGGAGATGGTGATGCCTGGGGACAACATATCGATCACGGTGACGTTGATTGCGCCGATTGCGATGGAAGAGGGGCTGCGCTTTGCGATCCGGGAAGGCGGCCGCACCGTGGGCGCCGGGGTGGTGGCCAAGGTGATCGAGTAATCAGAGAAGGCCAGTAGCTCAATTGGCAGAGCGGCGGTCTCCAAAACCGCAGGTTGGGGGTTCGATTCCCTCCTGGCCTGCCACGACGCCATTAGGGCGTGGCTGGTAGCGTTGCAGGTTGTTGTAGGTCGGGCCTTTGCCTGGCGCTGTTGCAGGTCGGACCAAAAGCCCGACAACTAACCGAAAGCGAGCAAGTGGCAATTGAAGCAGCAAAAGCTGGAATGGCAGACAAGATCAAGATCACGCTCGCGTTTGGGTGCGTGGTCGCCGGTATCTGGGGGTATTACTACTTCTCCGAGACCGCCCTCGTACTTCGAGTGCTGATGGTGCTGGGCGGGCTCGTGGCGGCCGGAGTCGTCGGGTGGCTTTCGGCGCCGGGCAAGCAGTTCTTCATCTTCGCCCAGGAATCCTGGCAGGAGGCGCAACGGGTATCTTGGCCAACGCGCAAGGAGACCATCCAGACCACTGCGATCGTCTTTGCGTTTGTGGTGGTGATGGCGCTCTTCCTGTTCGCGGTCGACTCTACGCTGGCCTGGATCGTGAAGCTACTCACCGGAAGAGGCGAATGATGGCGAAGCGCTGGTTCGTCGTCCACGCCTATTCCGGCTTCGAGAAAAGCGTCCAGCGGGCGCTCACGGAGCGTATCAAGCGCTCCGGCATGGAGGAGCAGTTCGGGCAGATCCTGGTGCCGGTCGAGGAAGTGGTCGAGATGAAGGCTGGCCAGAAGGCGATTTCCGAGCGGAAGTTTTTCCCGGGTTACGTGCTGGTCGAAATGGAAATGACCGACGATACGTGGCATCTCGTGAAAAGCACGCCCAAGGTCACCGGTTTCGTTGGCGGCTCGCAAAACAAGCCGACCCCGATTACCCAAAAGGAAGTCGACGCAATCCTGCGGCAGGTGCAGGAAGGAGTGGAAAAGCCGCGCCCGAAGGTGCTATTCGAGATGGGTGAGGCGGTGCGGGTGAAGGAAGGCCCATTCACCGATTTCCACGGCAATGTCGAGGACGTGAACTACGAAAAGAGCAAGTTGCGGGTGTCGGTCACCATATTCGGACGGTCGACGCCGGTGGAGCTGGATTTCAGCCAAGTGGAAAAAGCGTAACCATCGACGTCGAGACGAAGCGTAATGGGGAGGATCCGCGGATCCGCTTGCACCCACGGGAGAACTGAATGGCAAAGAAAATCGTTGGCTTCATCAAGCTGCAAGTGCCGGCCGGCAAGGCCAATCCCAGCCCGCCGATCGGCCCGGCGCTGGGTCAGCGCGGCTTGAACATCATGGAATTCTGCAAGGCGTTCAACGCCCAGACGCAAAAGGTGGAGCCGGGCCTGCCGATCCCGGTGGTGATCACGGCCTATGCGGACAAGAGCTTCACGTTCGTGATGAAGACGCCGCCTGCCACCGTGCTTATCAAGAAGGCGGCCAAGGTTGAAAAGGGGAGTCAGCGTCCCCACACTGACAAGGTTGGAAAGCTCACTCGCGCGCAGGCGGAAGAAATTGCGAAGACCAAGATGCCCGATTTGACTGCCGCCGGGCTCGATGCTGCGGTGCGCACCATCGCCGGCAGCGCCCGCAGCATGGGCATCACGGTAGAAGGGGTGAAGTGATCATGGCGACCGAAAAACTTCCCAAGCTCTCCAAACGCGTGACGGCAGTCCGCTCCAAGGTCGATCACACCAAGGCATATCCGGTGGACGAGGCGCTGAAGCTCGTCAAGGAGACCGCCACTGCCAAGTTCAATGAATCGATCGATGTCGCGGTAAACCTGGGTGTCGATGCGAAGAAGTCCGACCAGACGGTGCGCGGGTCCGTCGTGCTCCCCTCCGGCACCGGCAAGAGTGTGCGGGTGGCCGTATTCACCCAAGGCGACAAGGTGAAGCTCGCCCAGGAGGCGGGTGCCGACATCGTCGGCTTCGACGACCTTGCCGCCCGGGTCAAGGAAGGGTTCATGGATTTCGACGTGGTCATCGCCACGCCCGATGCCATGCGTGTCGTGGGTCAACTCGGTCAGATCCTGGGACCGCGCGGCCTGATGCCGAATCCGAAAGTGGGCACCGTAACGCCGGATGTGGTGACGGCGGTGAAGAATGCAAAGGCGGGCCAGGTGCAATACCGCACCGACAAGGGTGGGATTATCCAGTGCACGATCGGGCGAGCGTCGTTCGAGGCGGAGCAGCTGAAGACCAACCTGCTGGCGTTGATCGAGGCACTCAACAAGGCCAAGCCGCAGGGCTCGAAAGGCATTTACCTGCGCAAGGTCAGCGTCTCGAGCACGATGGGCGCCGGGGTTCGCGTCGATACCGCGAGTCTCGCGCAGGCGCCGCACGCGTAATCGGTTGACAGGAGCCAGTTGTCAGTTGGCAGAAAAGCGAATTGAGGGAACGTCGGCGGTTGGATCACCGGCGAGCCGTCAAAGACCGCTGGAGCGCAAGCTTAAGAACAAGGTGTCGGCAGACAACTCGGTGTGTCGTTTCTGACCTCTGATTCCTGTCTTCTGATTCCTGACATCCAGCGTAGATGGTGTCCCGAAGACAGGTTCACTCCTGACGTAAGGTCACCGCAACACTGCCGGGCGGGCTTGACGGCTCGCCATGGCACAACGAAGGCATGCGAGTTCACAGCGTGCCTTCGAGGAGAAGACCTTGGGTCTCAATTTAGTAGAGAAGCAAGCGGTAGTCGCCGAAGTCGCGAAGCAGGTCGCGGATGCTCAGGCCATTGTAATGGTCGAGAACCGCGGCATGGGCGTCGCCGACATGACGCGGTTCCGCGCGAAAGCACGGGCTTCCGGCGTGTATTTCAAGGTGGTCAAGAACACCTTGGTGCGCCGTGCGGTGGTCGATACGCCGTTTGCAGAGCTGGCCGAGAAGATGGTCGGTCCGCTCGCGTACGGCATTGGCACCGATCCCGTTGCACTGGCGAAAGTGCTGAACGACTTCGCCAAGAGCAACGACAAGTTCGTGATTACAGGCGGGGCGATGCCCGGCCACGTGATGACCGCCAAGGAAATCGCGTCGCTGGCTGGCCTGCCTTCGCGCAATGAACTGATCGCCAAGCTGCTCGGCACCATGCAGGCGCCGATCGTGAAGCTCGTGCGCACCATGAACGAAGTCCCGGCCCGGTTCGTCCGGACACTCGCGGCGGTGCAGGAGCAAAAGCAGCAGCAGGCGGCCTGATGCCTCGAACCCGCACGGCACTCGATCAATAAACCTTTCGATTCAGGAGCAAGAACATGGCTGTCGCACAAACAGAAATACTGAACCAGATCTCGTCGATGACGGTTCTCGAGCTTTCCGAGCTCATCAAGGCAATGGAAGAGAAGTTCGGCGTCTCCGCCGCGGCTGCAGTTGCCGTGGCTGCCCCTGCGGCCGGCGCTGCCGTCCCGGTCGCCGAAGAGCAGACCGAGTTCACGGTGATGCTCACAGCCTTCGGTGACAACAAGGTCAACGTCATCAAGGCGGT
>JANXZT010000330.1 GCA_025355395.1 Betaproteobacteria bacterium | reverse complement strand
GCCGCATCGGGGGCGAACGGAAACAGGATGCCCACGCCAAGGTCGAAGCCGTCGAGCAGCACATACATGAAAACCGCGAAGGCAAGAATGGCGGCCCACAGCGGAACGAGATCGAGTGCCATGGCGAAGTTTCCTCCCTAGCAGTTTGTTGAATTTATCTCCGACCCGGTGCACGGAGCCGATGGGGAGCGCGTTGAGTGGTGAGTCGTACAGAACCGAGGCGGGGAGCGCGATGCGTGGAGCGGATGTGACCCAGGAAGGCTTGTTCGTGACGAAGCAGACTTCGGATTACGTGCCGGAGGAACATCCGCTGATTCCTATTCGAGAGATTCTTAATACGGCGTTGCGCGACATGGACGTGCTGTTTGAGTCGATGTACGACGACCGTGGTCGGTACTCGGTGCCGCCGGAATGGCTGCTGCGTGGGCTGGTGCTGCAAACGCTGTATGGGATCCGAAGCGAACGTCTGTTGTGCGAGCAATTGGGCTACAACATGCTGTTCCGGTGGTTTGTCGGGCTGGGGATGGAAGATGCGGCGTGGGATCACAGCACCTACACCCAGAATCGCGACCGGCTGATCGATCATGAAGTGATCAAGACCTTGTTCGGGCGGGTGATGGCGCAAGCGGAAGAAGGAAACTTGCTTTCCGCCGAGCATTTCAGCGTGGATGGCACGCTGATCCGCGCCTGGGCGTCGCACAAGAGCTTCGTGCCGAAGGATGGCCCGCCGCCGGACAAGAGCGGCAGCAAGAGCAACCCGGAAGTGGATTTCAAGCGCCAGAAACGTAGCAACGATACGCACGCCAGCAGCACCGACCCGGACGCGCGCCTGTTCACCAAATCGAAGAAGGCCGACGCCGTGCCGTCCTACATGGGCCATGTGCTGATGGACAATCGCAGCAAGCTGGCCGTTGACACGCGACTGACGCTGGCCACCGGCAACGCCGAGCGCGAGGCGGCCATCGCCATGTTGGCCGATCTTCCGGGCGCGCAGCGCAAGACCGTGGGCGCGGACAAGAACTACGACACCGAGGGCTTTGTCAGCGCCTGCCGCGGGCACAATGTCACGCCCCATGTCGCGCAGAATACCTACGAGTACGACACCAAGACCGGCAAACGGGCGAAACGCGAAAGCCGGATCGACGCCCGCACCACGCACCACCAGGGCTATCGGGTCAGTCAAGTGATCCGCAAGGTGATCGAGACGCTGTTCGGCGACGGCAAGCAGCATGGTGCGACAATCCGTCAGGTCAAGCTGCGTGGCCAACGCAAAGTCAGCGACGTGTTCACGCTTTCCATGCTGACCGTCAATCTGCGCCGGCTGCCCAAACTCTTCGCAGCCCAGGCGATCATGGTCGGGAGTGGATAGACAGGGAAGGTGCGTCCGCAATTGCGATTCGCGTGCAAATACCGGCGCGAAACGCAAAATCGGAAGCGCAAACCGGCGAGAAACTTCTCGCACATCCGTTCTCATCCAAAAATTCTCGTCGTGACCCAATGCCCGCGCTCAATTCATCGATAATTTCAACGAACTGCTAGTTGGCGGATGACCATTTCGCTGAGCGCGGAGGGATGATCAGGGCGCTGGTCCGCCCGGATTCCGAGCAGCTGGTCGATGCCGGCACTTGGGGAATGGTTGCGGGCTAGATAAGCGTCCCTTGCTTCCGTCCGGGCGAGAAGGCGCAACACCCATCGCGCAACCCGGATAGGAGGTTGCACACCCATGAAGGGGCGGTCGCGGAAGCCCGGCAAAGGAAGCTGCTGCGGTGATTTCGGGGTCGTAAGCCTCGATTTGCGACCGTTTGTGGCCAGCCCAAGATCGGCCGCGCTCCCTATCCGTTGCATCATTGCGGACTCGTCGGTCATGTGTCATCGCTTCCATACTTGATGATCAGAAGCAATGTTGCGCGCAATCGACGACAAAATATGTCGCAACGATTCTCGGTTGGCGGGGTGCGCCGACCGGCACGGAAAGCGCCTACGGGCCTATGGCCTATTAGCCTTCAGGCGTGTCCTTGGCTGGCCCGACGCGTAGCTGGCGGCCATCGCAACAGACATCGTCTCGAACTCGCGCCGCAATCCGGCCGGCGCCATCACCTCGACGTGGTTGCTAAATCCCAACAACCACCATCGCAACTGCGGCGTGTCGAGAACCGTAGCCAATAGCCGAATGTGATCCTCGTCGACCAAGGTAATTGACTGATCGGCTGATAGTGGCGTCTCCGCGAGGTGTTCGGCCGACGGCGTGTCAAATATCGCTTCCAAGCGAACCATCTTTCCGGCGCCGAAATCCAGCATCCCGGCCGCAATCCTGCCTTCAAGTGAAAAGCCCTTGGGCCGCTTA
>JANXZT010000326.1 GCA_025355395.1 Betaproteobacteria bacterium | reverse complement strand
AACTTTCAGCCCTTTCATGTCGTCGACCTTGTGGATTTCCTTCTTGCTGTACATATCGCGAAAGCCGAGCGTGATAAGCGCAAGCACATGCCCGCCCTGCACGGTATCCTCGATCATGTCCTTCACCGCCTGCACCACCTTCGGATCGGCCAGCGCCTTTTGCAGATGATCTTCCGACCGGAACAGAAAGTGCAGCGACATCACGCCAGCTTGCGGGGAAAGCGTGGCGGCATTCGCCGCCGCGCTAATGCAGAACTCGATATCGCCGGCCTTCATCAACTGCAGAACCTGCGGCTCCTGTCCGAGTTGCGCGCCGGGATACTGGTCGATGAGCATCGTGCCCTTGCTCATTTCCTGGAGCTTGTCTGAAAAGATGTCGGCCGCAATGGCGTAACCCGTGCCTTTTGGCTGGTCGTAGGCAAATCGGTAGTGGCGGACTTCCTGGGCCGCGCCTGCCGACGACAACCCGGCCATCGCCAAGCCCAGGGTGACCAAACAAACGAATTTCGACGCTCTAAACATTGTTTCCTCCTAGTCTGATTTCCTGTTAACCGCCAAATTGCAGACGTATTCTCATAACAACAGCAAGGCAGCTCGATGCACGCTATCCCACATCAGGCTTTACGAACGGGGCGAAAGGTTCGAGGCGAAAGGGTCGTCTCATAGATCGTAAATTCAACGCTACGTCGCGCGCGGTCTCCCTCCCACCACGGCGAGATAGGCACGCTTCGCTGGCTGGATGTGCTCGACGCATAATTGCGCCAGCGCCCAGCCGTCGCGACCGCGCAAAAGCTCGATCATCATGTCATGATGCCGCATCGACACGTCAAGCATTTGCGGATTGCTCATCTGCTTGGCGCGCACTAGCAAGCTCAACCGCATATACCATTGAATGGAGCGCACCACGTGCTGGTTGCCGCTGCCCGAAAACAGCGTCAGGTGAAATGCGTCGTTGTGTTCGTGTACGCCGCGAAAGTCGTCCTCTTGCACGCACTGCCGATAGCGCGCCTGGATTTCGACGAGACGCGCAAGCAATGCGGGATCCGCCGGCAACGGAATGCGCAGCGCGGCCTGCCGTTGCAACAATTCGCGCACATCGTAGATTTGCTCGACTTCGTCGGGAGTGAGCGAGCGAACGGCGGCACTCTTGTTACGTTCGCGCACGACGATGCCCCTGCGCTCGAGGTGCGACAACGCCTGGCGGACGAAGTGACGCGTGACACCAAAGCGGGCCATCAGCGGATCCTCGATCAGCCGCGTCGCCGGTGGGAGCCGGCCGAATATGATGTCTTCCTCGAGCCCGCGGACGATCTCCGCTTCCTTGGCGGAAATGTTGAGGCCGCTGTCAAGATCAATCAATGCTTCGGCCATGATTTCAAGCGGTGCCTTGGGCGGCAGTTGCCGCGTAGGCATCTTCGACGAGCCGCAGCGTTTCGAGATTGTCGCGCGGCGAGCTCTCGAACGGCGAATCGCTTCTCAACGCCGCGACAAAATGCGCAATCGATGCGTTGTATGACTGCTGGTAGCACCGCGCGAGATCGAACGATTGCGATAATGGCGCCGCACCGCCGCGCGCCAGCGTGACCGTGCCTTCCCACAGCGCAAGCATCGCCTTTTCTCCCGCGACCTGCAATCGGTCGATAAGCACCGGCGGAGCACCGTGCACGGCCATATCGCCGATCAACAGCACACTCGCGCCAGAAGAACCACGCATCACCAGCGTTGCGCGATCCTCACCGCGAATGGCCTCGGTGCTGCGCCCGAGGTTGGCGGCGACCATGCGCAACGGTCCCAGCAGGAATCGCAAGGTGTCCAGATGGTGAATAAGTATCTCCGATACCAGCATGCGATCGAGCGTTGCGATAAACGGTTGGCGATCGAGTCCGGGCATCCGGCCTTTCGGATCAGGTAAGAGGCCCGAACTTTCCAGCACCATTCGTACCTGACGCACGTTCCCGACTTCGCCTTGCTGCAGCAGTTCGCGGGCATGGCGGTAGTAAGGACGAAAACGCCAGTTCTCGTGGACCATCAGGCGTGTCTGCCCGTCGACATCACGAACCAATTGTTCAGCTTGCGCGTAGTCCGGCGCGAGCGGCTTTTGGCATAGTGCGGGAATGCCCCGGGCGGCGGCGGCGCGCACGTGCGCAGCATGGAAGTCGCGCGGTGAACAGATGTCGACGGCGTCCGGCTTGACCGTGTCGAGCATCGTTTCCGCATCGGCAAAGGTCGCGTCGATGGCGAATTCGGCGGCGCGCCCCTCGCGCGCCAACTGCGACGGATCAGCAATGCCGACGATGCGCACGTCGGGCACCAGCGCTTGCCATCCCGGCAGATGATGGCGCGTGACCCATCCGGCGCCGATCATCGCGACCCGCAACATTTCACTCATGCGGTGGGAAGCGCGGGATCGTCGTCTGCGTCGAACTCAGAGCCGCAGACCCACCATCATTGCCTCGAACTGCGGACAAAACGCCAACGCCATCCCGCGCGGTTCATCATGTTGGTTTCTTCGGTGAATGCTGATAGGGAGAACAATTCCAGCATCCACCGAGATGATTGTCAATAGTGTGATGGAAAACATGCGAAAACTAAAAAAATCAGCCTATCTTATCGATATACTTACCTCGGTTATCAATAGAGACCTGAAAATCCATGCCCGCAGCTGACACCCAACCGGGTTCTCGAGTAGATATGGAGGAGGGGTCTGCGCCATTGTCGGCGGCACCCTCACCGCCGGGGCGCCAACCGCGTTTGACGTTGCCTCCCAACGCCTGCGACACGCATATCCACGTTTATGGCGAGGCGTCGCAGTATCCGTTGGCAACGCGTCGCCATTACACGCCCGCTGCCTGCGATCTCGAACACTATCGGCAAAGCGCGCGGATGCTCGGCATCACGCGCGCCGTGCTCGTGCAGCCGAGCGTATATGGGTTCGACAACCGTGCGCTCCTCGACGCGTTGCGGGGCAACGACGCGAATTTCCGTGGCGTAGTAGTGGTCGGCGCGGATGTCGATGACGCGACGCTCGAGCGCATGGGCGCGGCCGGCGTGCGCGGTGTGCGCGCGAATCTGGTCAATTCGAACGGCCTGTCCGCGGACGATGCATTGCAGTTGGCGCCGCGGCTGCGCGAGCGCGGATGGCACCTGCAGCTGCAGGTGGCCATCGATGCATTCGCCGGGCTTGGCGACTTCGTTTCACGTGTCGGCATACCGGTCGTTGTCGATCATTTCGGATTGCCGGCATCGAGCGACCCCGATCGTCCGGCCTTTCGCGAACTGCTCGCACTGGTCGAACGCGGCCTCTGCTGGGTGAAGTTGTCCGCGCATTACCGGCTGCATGACACCAACGTTACGCCTCTGGCCCGAGCGCTGGCACGCAGCAATCCGACGCGACTCCTGTGGGCCACCGATTGGCCGCATGCTGGACTGGGTGCGCGGCCCATGCCGGATGACGCGCACATTGTCGACCTGCTGGAAGACTGGCTCCCCGACGATGACGTGCGCCACCAAGTGCTCGTCGACAATCCGTCGCGGCTCTACTGGATTTGACGTACGCTCCAACCGTCCGGAGATCATTCCATGATCGCACGTCCCGCCGGCATCATTGCCGCCGCCGCGACCCCGCTGCGCGGCGACCTGAGTGTCGACACCCCGCGACTCGTCGCCCATTTGCAACGTTTGCTCGCGATCGGCTGCGACGGCATCAACCTCCTCGGCACCACCGGCGAAGCTACATCATTACCGGTGGCCGCGCGGGTGCAGACAATGCGTGCGGTGGTGGACGCGGGACTGCCGGTCGATCGGTTTCTTGTCGGCACCGGTGCCGCGGCGTTGGAAGATGCAGTGACGTTGACGCGCGCGGCGTGCGATCTTGGATTCGGCGGTGCGCTGCTGTTGCCGCCGTTCTACTACAAGGGCATCGACACACCCGGCCTGGTCGACTACGTCGGCGAAGTCCTGCGCAGGGTCGCTCATCCGCGGCTGGCGCTGTATCTGTATCACTTCCCGGCGTTGTCCGGCGTTCCGTGGTCGCTGGAAACGGTAACCGTGTTGAAGACGCGTTTCCCCCAGCCACTGCGCGGCCTGAAGGACAGCTCCGGCGATCTCGCCTATTCGGTGCAGATCGCCCGCGAGGTGAAGGACTTCGACGTGTTTCCCAGTGCCGAAGGCGCGCTGGCGTCACCGGATGCCGCGCTTTTCTCGGGCTGCATTTCGGCGACGGCGAACGTGACCGCACCGCTTGCCGGCGCCGGCTGGCATGCCAAGGATGCGACGACACGCGCCGCCAGGATCGGCGACGCGGCTGCGGTGCGCGGCGCGTTCACGTCGTTGCCGCTGATCGCGGCGATCAAGGAAACTCTGGCGGAGCTCTACCAGGACGCTGCGTGGCGGCAAATGTTGCCCCCGCTGCGGTCACTCGACGCTGAGGAGTCGGCAAAGCTGCGGGCAGCGCTCGCATCGACGCCATTCGAATCGGTACGTTCGCGGTTTGCCTGATCAACGGGGCCGCGGCACGGTGGCGGTGATTTCCTCCGCGCGCAGGAAATCGAAGTCGACGCCGTGCTCTGCCTGCGTGACACTTTGCAGGAAGAGCTTGCGGTATCCGCGTGCGGTGCCTGGATGCGTGCTGCACTTGGCATGCGCGCGTTGCGCCAGTTCCTGTTCCGGAACGAGCAATGACAATTCGCGATTGCGCACGCTCAGCCGAATGCGATCGCCGCTGCGCACCAAGGCCAACGTGCCGCCGGCGGCGGCTTCCGGCGACACGTGCAACACGATCGTTCCCGCCGCCGTCCCGCTCATGCGGCCATCCGAAATGCGCAGCATATCCTTGACGCCGCGCCGCGCGAGCTTGCGCGGAATGGGCAGATATCCCGCTTCGGGCATACCGGGCGCGCCGACCGGTCCGATTTGCTTGAGCACCAGGATGTCATTCGGTTCCACATCGAGATCGTCGCTGTCGATGCGCGCCACCAGATCGTCAACGTTCTCGAACACCACCGCGCGGCCCTCATGCTCCATCAATGCAGGATCGGCTGCCGATTGCTTGATGATCGCGTGGTTGGACGCAAGGTTGCCGCGCAACACGGCGATGCCGCCTTGCGGATGAATCGGATTGCCGCTCGGCCGCACGACATCCTGCGCAAACGGCGGTGGCGCGCGATCGAGCTCCTCGCCCAATGTGCGGCCGGTCACGGTGAGCGCCTGGAGATGCAGCAGCGGCGCAAGCTCGCGCAACAGCGCCGCGAATCCACCCGCCTTGTGCAGGTCTTCCATGTAGAAACGACCCGAGGGCTTCAAGTCGACCAGCACGGGCGTCTCGCGGCCCATCCGGTCTAGTTCGGTCAAGTCGACCGCGATGCCAACGCGGCCGGCGATCGCGGTCAAATGAATGATCGCGTTCGTGGAGCCGCCGATCGCCATCAATACTCGCATTGCGTTCTCGAACGCGTCGGCGGTCAGGATCTCTCGCGGCGTCAAACGTGACGTGGCGAGACGCACTGCAGTGGCCCCCGTCTCCTCGGCGATGCGGATGCGGTCGGCGGTCGCGGCGGGCGGTGTCGCCCCGCCCGGCAGCATGATACCCAGCGCCTCGGAGACAAGCGCCATCGTGCTCGCGGTGCCCATCACCGAACAGGTTCCCACACTCGCGACGAGCTTATCGTTGACGCTGGCAATTTCGTCGGCATCGATTTCGTCCGCGCGATAGCGTCCCCAAAAGCGGCGGCAGTCGGTGCACGCGCCGACGCGCTCGCCGCGATGCGAACCCGTCAGCATCGAACCGGTGACAAGCTGGATCGCAGGGACGTTCGCCGACGCGGCGCCCATCAGTTGCGCGGGCACCGTTTTGTCGCAGCCGCCGATCAGCACCACCGCATCCATCGGTTGCGCGCGGATCATCTCCTCGGTGTCCATCGACATCAGGTTGCGCAGGTACATGCTGGTCGGATAGGCAAAGCTTTCGTGCACCGAAATCGTCGGGAACGGCATTGGCAATCCGCCACCCAGCATGACCCCTCGGCTGACCGCGTCGATTAGGGCGGGGACGTTACCGTGGCAAGGGTTGTAGGCGCTGGCAGTATTGACAATTCCTACTATAGGGCGGTCCAGGGCCGTGTCGGTATAGCCAGCGCCCTTGATGAACGCCTTGCGCAGAAATAACGAGAATGCGGCGTCGCCGTAGCTCGTTAGCCCGTTGCGCATGCCGCCTTCCAGCTGGGGGCTGGCGTCGTCGCTGTCGTTGATGGTGTTTTGCATCGCCGTTTTTATTAATAATTCATGAGAATCGTACCCGGTTGTTGCTGGGGTAGCAATCGACGCGACGGTGCGGTCCACCCCGGCTGGCAGCGAAGTAATGCCCACCCCATGCGCCCGGCGGACCGGGATGCGCAGTCATGGTTGTGGGCGACGTGCGTCCCCGCGATCAGACGGAAGGGCTGGGGCGTGGTAGATTCGCAACAGACTGCAAGCGCGTAGGGAGCCGTCTCATCAGCCAACGCGATAAAGGGAACGCCGCATGCGGCGTTCCAAGTCTGCAGGGATTGGCGGACCACCGCTCATGGTGGAATGTTTATGCGAACTCCGCACGAAGACATAGACCGCGATCAATGGCCGGTCACCACTCCGCTCAGTAGCGCTGTGCGCGCGGTGCCATGTTCTTTCTGGTTCGTGGACCAACCATGATCTAGATCATGGAACTCGTCGCGGAACCCCTATAGGTTATGAGCATTGGCTTGGTGCGATCGCTGAGAAGCGAGTCCGAACAAACCGACTGTGTGTCTTGGCGCCACGGGAGTCTGCTATGGTTCACCGCAATGCACGAGCGATCCTAAGTACCGCCGCATTGGCGATGCGGGTATCGCTGTCCAGTTCACTGCTATTGATGGCACTAGCCAGCCCGGCGGGCGCAGTTCCATCCTATGCGCGACAGACCGGTCAGGAATGCATTGCGTGCCACGTCAGCTTTCCCGAGCTCACGCCGTACGGCCGCTACTTCAAGCTGACCGGCTACACCATCGGCAAGAAGTTCTACTCGTCAGAAGGAATGAATTATGTGCCGCTGGCGGTGATGGCGCAGGCGTCCGTTACCAACACCAGGAACAACAAAACGACGGATCCCGAAACCGGCGATACGGTGTCGGTGAATCAACGCAACAACAGCGGCGTCTTCTGCTGCGCCAGCGTCTTCCTGGCGAGCAAAGTCAACGACTATATCGGCGGCTTCATCCAGTGGACTTACAGCAATCTGGCAACGACGGCTGACGGAACGCTCGGCGGTCACAGCAGTATCGACAACACGGACCTGCGGGTCGTCGGCAAATACTCCGGCGTAGGCGCCGCCGAGCCAGACTTGATTTATGGCGTCACCCTGAACAACAACCCGACGGTACAGGATGTCTGGAACAGCACCCCGGCGTTCGGGTTCCCGTACACAACCTCGCCGCTGGCAAGCACGCCTGCGGCCGCCACGCTCATTGATGGCGGGCTGGCGCAACAAGCGGCGGGTATCGGTGGCTACCTCTTCTGGAAGAAGACGCTGTACGGCGAGTTGTCGTTCTACCGCACGGCGGATGGCGCGTTCTCAATCCTGCGCCAAGGGCAGGACATCCATACCGACGGTGGGGTGGCCGCGCTCAAGGGGTACAACCCTTATTGGCGCTTCGCCTACAGCCATGACTGGGGTCCGAACTCGGTGATGGTCGGCACTTACGGCATCGTCGCCAATCGATATCCAAGCAACTTCGATACGTCTACGCCCACGGATCGTTTCCGCGACATTGCCGTTGATGCGCAATACCAGTACATCACCGATCCGCACACCTTCACCGCGCAACTGACGTACATCGACGAGAAGCAATCCTACAAGGCGAGCTACCCAGTGACGGTGGACACCGGAGCGGGCATCGGGGCCGGCCCGACGCCCGCCAATCCGACGGACAAGCTACACACGCTTAAAGCGAAGGCGACCTACTACCACGACCGCAAATACGGCGGAACGCTGGGGTACTTCTCGACCACCGGTAGCGCCGACGCCGGGCTCTACGGTACGGACTCCAACGAAAACGCCATCAAGCCCGACAGCAAAGGCTACATCGTCGAACTCGACTACCTGCCCGTCCAGTACGTGCGCCTGATGCTGCAGTACACGGGGTACAGCAAATTCAATGGTGCCTCGACCAACTATGATGGCAACGGCCGCAACGCCCGCGACAACAACACGCTGTTTTTCAACGTCTGGGTGGCGTTTTGAGCGCCTGGGCGAAAGGTGAACAAAGCGCCGGGCGCCGTGATCTGCGCGTGGTCCGCCCACCCAATGCAGGGAGGTTTCAGCGATGAGATGCTTTGCCGCGGCGGTTGTTTGCGTTGTCTTCGCGAGTGCGGTTACCACGGTAGAAGCCCAGAACATTGCTCCGGAGATCCAGAAGGCCGCGGAGGAGAAAGCCGTCAACCTTTGCTCGACCTGCCATGGGCCACGGGGCGTCAGCACCTCCGCGGAGTTCCCCATCCTTGCGGCGCAGCGCAAGGGCTATCTTGGAGCCCAGATCGAAGCGTTCCGGAGCCGGACGCGTGCCGAGAAGGATGCTCACGATTTCATGTGGGGCATCGCCGGCAATCTCGACG
>JANXZT010000231.1 GCA_025355395.1 Betaproteobacteria bacterium | reverse complement strand
GCCCAAATCCCTTGCCGCCGACGGCGCCCTCGGCAGCCCTTATGTGCGCACGTTCTTCGAACACGAGTATCGGCTCGACTACGCGCTGCACACGTATCCCAAGCCGGTGCTGTGCTGGGGCCACGGCATCATTATGGGCGGCGGCCTCGGACTGCTGGTCGGGTGCAGTCATCGCGTCGTGACCGAATCGGCCCAACTGTCGATGCCCGAGATTGCCATCGGCCATTTTCCCGACGTCGCCGGCACCTGGTTCCTGGATCGCATGCCGGGGAAGACGGGCCTCTTCGCCGCTCTCACGGGTGCGGCGCTCGGCGCCGAAGACGCCGTGCACGCGAAGCTTGCCGATTACTGCATCCCGCACAGCGAAAAACACGTCATCCTCGATGCATTGCTGCAGCAGGCATGGAACTCCAGCCGGCATGACAACGACATTACGCTGGGGCGCGTCCTGCATTCCCGACAATGGTCGCGCGGCGCAATGGAGCGTCCGCTGCTCGAGTATGGCGATCTTGTTTCCGAGCTCTGCTCGCGCCCGAGCCTCGAAGAGATCTATGCAGGCATCCTCGCGCTTAAGCCGAGCCCCGACCCGTGGCTGCAGGCCGGAGCCCACCGCCTGGCGCAAGGCTACGCCGGCTCGGCAGGTCTCATCTATGCTCTGCTCCGCCGCGGCAGCCATGGCTCGCTCGCCGATATTTTCCGTCTTGAGTATCGGGTCGCCATTTGCTCCGTGCTGCACGGGCAATTCATGGAAGGCATTCGCGCGCTCATCATCGACAAGGATCGCCGCCCGCGGTGGGACCGCACGATCGAGGCCGTGACCCCTGAATGGATCGAGCAGACATTTCTCGCGCCATTGCCTGCGGGCCAGGATCCGCTCGCCGACCTGGAATCTTCCGCCTCTCATCCCGACGCCAAGACGTGGACCTAAACGCGCTTTACGGCGCACGCGCGATTGGCGTAGATCCCTCATCTTGGCTGCCCCGGCAACCTTCAGGTCGTCCATCGTAAAGTGTATTCGGGCTCGACGCCCGCTTCCCGCAGGAGCCTGGGTAACCGGACCACTTACGAATGCGCGCAACATTTTCAATGGTTGCATGCTGAGTTCGAGTAGGCGATCGCGAGGCGAAGCGCTCAGAAGGCGACGTTGTCGCGGCCTTTGAGCTGCAGGATTTCACGGGCGTCATCGGGTGTCGCGATCTCGAGCGATAGTGCCTCGAGTATGGTCCGGATGCGATTCACCTGGGCCGCGTTGGTGCGGGCCAGGTGTCCGGGACCGTCCCACAGCGAGTCCTCGAGGCCGACACGCACGTTGCCGCCGACGGCCGCAGAGATCGTGGCAATGGTCATCTGATTGCGACCGGCCCCCAGAACCGACCAGACATAGTCGTTCCCGAACAGCCGGTCGGCAGTGCGGCGCATGTGCAACACGTCTTCGGGGTGCGGGCCGATGCTGCCGCGCAGTCCGAACACTGATTGAATGAACAGCGGCGGCTTGACTAGCCCCCGATCGAGGAAATGCGCCGCTGTGTAAAGATGGCTGATGTCGTAGCACTCGATCTCGAAGCGCGTGCCGTTGTTGCTGCAAGATTCGAGGATGAAGGCGATATCGGCGAAGGTGTTGCGGAAGATCCGGTCCCAGCTCCCTTCGAGATAGGGCCGCTCCCAGTCGTATTTGAATTCCTTGGTGCGGTTCACCATCTCGTACAGGCCGAAGTTCATCGAGCCCATGTTGAGTGAGGCGACTTCGGGCTTGAACTGCAGCGCCGGGCGCACGCGTTCCTGCACCAGCATGGTCGGTGCGCCGCCCGTGGTGAGATTGATCACGACATCGGAGGCTGCCTTGATCTTTTTCAGGAACGGCTCGAACAACGCGGGTTCCTGCGACGGCCGTCCATCCTTGGGATCGCGCGCATGCAGATGGACGATGGCAGCACCCGCTTGGGCGGCGCCCAGTGCACCCTCCGCGATCTCGTCCGCGGAAACCGGAAGATAAGGCGACATCGAGGGTGTGTGAATCGCGCCGGTGACGGCGCAGGTGATGATGACTTTGCGAGTCTTTGCCATGATGAAGTCCTCTTGGTGATGTCTGCTGCGTGAATCAGCGCTGCGGATCCTCGATCTCGAAGTCGAGCAGCAGCCAGATAGCGGCCTTTTGCCAGTGCAGCCCCGCGCGCAGCGATGCGTGCACGCCACCCGGCAGGGCGGTCGGAGCAACGAATTTAAGTGCGCGAAGAGCGGGCAGCTCATAGCGCACCACCTCGCCCGGGACCACACGGTGCAGTGCCTTCGCCGCCTGCTCCGCCGTGACGAGCCGCTCGAGCACCTGGTAATCGTCGGCGTTGTATGCGACCAACGTGAGATCGAGCACGTCGCCCTTGTCGCCCGCGCGGCCGCTGGCAATGTCCCCGATCCTCATGGCTCGTGCGCCCATTCGATCCGCGCGGACACGCGATCGCGCGGCAGGAACCCAGTGATCGACTCGACCCGACCGCGCCGCTCGCTGCGCACGCTGCCGCCACCGGCGGGTCCCGAGATCGTCAATGCATAGATTTCGTCTTCGACCGCTTGTGCCATCTCCGCATCTTCGCAGCGTGCGGAAAGGTGCACTCGCAGCTCCGGCGGCTCGCAGCGCAACGGCAGCGATCCCGCACCCAGCACTGAATCGACGCCCACGAGATCGATGACAAAATCGGAGATGCCGAGCTCGCGCGGCAGGCGCAGGCGCAAAATATCCGCGGCAAGACGGGCGCGAGCCAGTGCTCCGGTGCCCGCATACGCAATCTCGATGTCGGCGATGAGCCCGCGACGTGCGAGAAACCCGATGACCTTGAGCCGATCGGGTCGTGCCAATCCGCGCGTGCCTGACAGCCGCACCTGGTTCGGGCCCGTCTCCTCGAAGCTGACGCCAGTGAAATCCAGGACTGCGTCGGGCGTGATGTAGGCGCGCGGGTCATGCACTTCATAGAGAAGCTGCAGCGTGCACCCGGCGACATTGAGCCGGCCTGACTGGCCGTCGAGCAGGCGGATCGTCGCCGCCCCATCGGGCGCGATGTCGGCGATCGGATAGCCGATGCCGGCAAGCTCTTCCGGCGACAGATCCGAAATCCCGGGCTCGGTCAGGTTGCCGCCTGTGATTTGACCGCTGCACTCGAGCAAATGGCCCACGGTCAACGCGGCCGCCACCGCGTCACCTTCGAGAGCGAGGGCCTGCACCGGCGCCGCAGCCACCAACGATGAATCGGCGACACGGCCGGTAATGACCACATCGGCCCCTTCGTCCAAGGCCGCGATCATCGGTTCGAGACCGAGATAGACATGCGCACCAATCCATTGCCCTTCCTCGATCGATTGCGTCCATTCCACCTCGTCGACACGGTCCCGAACGTCGTCACCGGTCACCGCGGCGATGCGCAGCTTCGACAATCCCAGCTCGCGCGCAAGGCGCGATGTCGCCCGCGCGGCGGCCCCGGGATTGGCGGCGCCGAGATTGGTGATGACCCGACAACCGCGCGCCACATGCGGCAGCAACGGACGGAAGCGGCGCTTCAGCCGCGGGTCGTATCCGGCATCAGGATTGGCTTCGCGCAACCGGATGGCATTGACCAGCGTGCGCTCGGCCAGGCACTCGAGCGCGATTGCGTCGACTTCCCCCGACTGCGCCATCTGCACCGCGGGCTCGATGCGGTCTCCTGCGAAGCCCGCGCCGGCGCCGATGGTGAAGCTATCCTTGGGCCATTTTTTCGCCATGCTACAACCCCATGTAAGCGCGCTGGATGTCGGGATCGTGCAGCATCTCGGCCCCTGGACCGGTCTTGGCGATGACTCCGTGCTCGATCACATAAGCGCGATTCGCCATTTCGAGCGCGTCGGCGACATTCTGCTCGATCAGCAGCACCGTGACATCGCGCGATGCCACCACCATGCGAATAAGATCGAAAACCTTCTCGAGCATCACCGGCGAAAGCCCCAACGATGGCTCGTCGAGCATGAGCATGCGCGGTCGGCTCATCAATGCGCGCGCGATTGCGCACATCTGGCGCTCGCCACCAGACAGCGAGCCGGCACGCTGCGCACGACGCTCGCGCAGGATCGGGAAGAGCTCCATCACCTCATGCAGACTCTGCTGCGTGTCTTCTCGTGAGGTTGGATTGAAGGCACCAAGCTCGAGGTTCTCCATTACCGTCATGAACGTGAACAGCCGGCCGCCTTCGGGCACCATTGCAAGGCCGTGGCTGACGATGCGATGCGCCGGCAAGCCGGTGATGTGCACGCCATCGAACGTGATGTCGCCTCCGGTGGGGTGCACGAGGCCGGTGATCGTGCGCAGCAGCGTGCTCTTGCCGACGCCATTGGCGCCGACTACCGCCACCACTTCGCCGGTATCGACGTGCATCGACACGCCGCGCAGAACGGGGGTCAAACCGTACCCCGACGAGACGTTTTCAACCGTAAGCAGCCGGCTCATCCTCGCCGCCTCCCGAGGTAGGCGGTGACGACCTCCGGATTGGTGAGGATCTGCTCGGCGGTGCCTTCCGCGATCTTGGCGCCGCGATCGATCACGATCACCCGCTCCGAAAACGCCCGCACGACCTTCAAGTTGTGCTCGATGATGAGGAAGGTCAGACCGGCGCCGTTGAGACGGCGGAAGAGGTCGATTGAATCCTGGACTTCGCTCTGGTTGAGTCCGGCCATTACCTCGTCAAGCAGCATGAGAGACGGCTCGAGCGCGAGCGCGCGCGCGACCTCGAGCCGACGACGCTCGGACAGCGTGAGTTGCGCGGCACGCACATGAGCGCGCCGATCGAGCCCCACTTCGATCAGCATCTGGTGAGCCTTGGCTTCCGCATCATGAAGTCGTGAATGGTGCAGGAATGAACCGACCATCGCGTTCTCGAGGGCGGTCAGGGTCAGCAGCGGCTTCGCGATCTGAAACGTGCGTCCGAGCCCGAGTCGGGCCCGCCGCTCGGGGGGTAGCGCGTTAATGACCTGCCCGTTCAGGCTCACGTCGCCGGCCGTCGGCTTGAGTTGTCCGGTGAGCAGATTGAACAGGGTGGTCTTGCCGGCGCCGTTTGGCCCGATGATGCTGACAATCTCGCCGCGGCGGACGTCGAAGGACACGTCGTTCACCGCGGTCAGGCCGCCGAATCGCTTCACGGCGCCCCGCACCTGGAGGAACGGCTCGCTCACGCAGATCTCCGATGCCGCCAATGCTGCCGCAGACTATCGATCGCACCAGCGACGCCGCGCCGCATGAATAGCGCAGCGAGGAGCATCACGAAACCGAGCAGGATCAGATGCACGCCGGGCCCCGAGCCGCCAAACACTGCGCGGAGGTAACTTTCCAATGGAATGATCAGGAACGCGCCCAGCACCGGGCCCGTGATCGTGCCCATGCCGCCGATCAGCGACAACAGCGCGAACTTGACGCCGATGTCGGGCAACGAGAAGAGCGTCAGGGGATCGATCGTGCGTATATACATGGCGAAAAGGCCGCCGCCGATCGCGGTGAGCGCCGCACTCAACGCCGTCGCCCGCAACTTGACTTGGATGACCGAGATCCCCGCCGCGCGCGCCGCATCCTCATCTTCCCGGACGGCGAGCAGGTAATAGCCGAGCCGGCTGCGCATCAGTACGATGGAAATACCGACCGCGATCGCCATGAAGACGAACATCAGTACGGTATAGGCGCGCGGGTCCGTGAAAATCATGTTCTTGAATGCCGCGCGGAAGGGTACTTGCAAGCCGCGCGGTCCGCCGGTGACCGATTCGAGGTAATTCGCGAGCACCAACGCAACCTCGTTGAAGGCGAGGGTTGCAATCGCGAAAAAGGAGCCCTTGAGCCGGAAGGTGGGCCAGAAGATCAGCGGACCCACCACGGCGCACGCAATCGCGCCAGGAAGGAGGCCCAGCCACGGCGAGATTTCCCAATCCAGGAATAGGCGCGCCGTCGTATACGCGCCGATCGCGAAGAACACCCCATGACCGAGCGAGAACTGGCCGCCGAAACCGGCGATGATGTTCCAGGCGACCGCGAGTCCGGCAAAAAGGTACGTATACGTAATGATGTTCAGCCAAAAGAAATTCCGCGATAGCAACAGCAAGGGCACCAGCGTCACCAGCAGGCCCACGGCATACAGAAGCGCGACGCGACGCCACGGCAGGATGCCGCCGGCCGGTCGGTTTGGCGATGGGTCGGCTGTCGCTAAATCATCGGAGTTCATTTAATTTTGCTCGCGAAAGCCGACTTCCTCGGCGCCGACCTGGCCGAACAAACCGGTCGGACGCACGATGAGGACGACCAGAAAGATCAGGAACCAGATCGCCTGCTTGAGCTCGGGGTCGATGTAAAAACCGGCAAATGCCTCGACCAGTCCGACGATCATTCCACCGAAGTACGCCCCGGCCACGCTGCCGAGCCCACCTAGCACGACCACGGCAAACGCCGCGAGAATGAAGTTGCCGCCGATCCCGGGCGAAAGCGTATAGATGGGCGAAAGCAATACGCCGGCCAATCCCGCAAGCGCCGAGCCGATGCCGAACGTGATGGTGAATGTACGCTCGACGTTGATGCCCATCAGCCGCGCCGCCTGTCGGTCCTGGGTCACGGCGCGAATCGACTTGCCGATCAGCGTGCGCTTGAGAAAGAGGTGCAGCGCGATCGCGGTCGCCGTCAGCGCCAGGAAGATCACCAGCCGAGACACGGTGACCCGAATATCCCCGACGCCGAACGTGAACCCGGCCACTTTCGACGGCACGCTGAACCCCTCACCGCGGGTAATCGCAAGCACGGCGTTCTGCAAGATGATCAGGAGACCGAACGTCGCGAAGATCTGCATGTTCGACTCCGCATGCAGCGGCTGCAGCACCAGGCGATGCACGATGATGCCGACCACGAACAGCGCTGGCACCACCAGCAGCACCGCGATATACGGGTCGAGCCCGAGTGTCGCGTAGGCGAGGTAGGCCCCGTACATCCCCAGCATCACGAGCTCCCCGTGCGCGAAATTGACGATGCGGATGACCCCGAAAATGAGGTTGAGACCGATGCTGACGAGGCCGTAGATCCCCCCGAGGAGGAGGCCGACGACGAGGATGTTGAGGATGTCCATGGGCGAATGGCAGCGTACGATGGACCCGGATCGCCCTCACGCGGCCAATCCGGTCCGGCGGCGGTTTATTGCTTGCGCGGCGTGTTCTTCAAGGAACCACCAGATCCGCGGGCTTCCGGCGGGAACACGGTCACCTGCTTTCCGCCCTGCCACTGGATCACCGTGAAAATCGCCCGCGTGTTCTGGAATTTGTCGTCGAACTTGACCCCGAAACCCGACGGGTACGAATTGAGCGGCTTGTCCATTTTGGCTGCGGCGGCGCGCACCTTCTCGACCTCCGTCGATCCGGCGGCCTCGATCGTTTCCAGCAGGATCCGCATACCCGTATACGCCGTGAGGCTCTGCGGCGCGATCGGGTCGCGGTTGTAAGCCTTGCGATAGGCCGCAAGATACGCGCTCGCGCCGGGGCCGAATTGCTCGGAGATATCCGGCCGGGGATACGACACCACGAACACGCCCTCGAGGAACTCAGGGCCGAGCGCCTCGAGCGTCTCCGGCGTGTCGCCGGTACCCACCATCAGGATCACCGGCGGCTTGAAGCCTTGTTCGCGCGAGGTTTTCAAGAGCAGGTTGCCATCGGGAGTGTAGCCGGTCAGGAGCCACACGTCGGGGTTCGCGCGCTTCGTCCGCAGCACGACATCCGTCAGATCAGCGGCGCGGAAATTGTGCGCGCCTTGACCGAGGACCTTGACGCCCTTGCCTTCGAGGAGCTTCTTCTGGATGTCGGCGATGGACTTGCCGTAGATGGAGTCCTCGTGCTCGATCCAAACGCTCAAGTCCTTGGGTTGCTTATTGAGTCCCGGCGCGATCATCTCGACCATCGCGCGCACGCTGGTATCGGCAAAAATAGACGCGTTCGGACCGACCCGGATGAAGTTGGGCAGCTTGCGTTCGGTGAGCTCGGCGGCCACCGCATTGGTGTCCCAGTACAGCTTGTTGTGGCGCAACGCGGCGTCGCTCGCCGCATTGGATACCGCCGAGATGTAGGTGCCGATGAAAACGTCGACGTTGTCCCGGGTGACGAGCTGGTCCACCGCCGCGATTCCCTGTTGCGGGTTCGCCGCGTCGCCGCGCACGAGCTCGACCTTGCGGCCCAGCACTCCGCCCCTGGAGTTCTTCTCGTCGACGGCGAGCTGATACCCGCGCGCCACCTCGTCACCGTAGAGCGCCAGCGGTCCGCTGTACGGATTGATCGCACCGATGCGCAGCGTCTGCTGCGCGCTCGCCGCACCCGCTGCCAACACGATGCCGCACAGCGCGGCCATCGCGCCCCTCATGATTCCTCCTCGCAACATGGTGGTTCTCCTTCGGTCAGTGGTGAATCAATTGATGGTCACAAGCCACTTGCGTCGCGGTCCCCCGCGCTTCCCGGTTGTTGCATTTGCTCGCCATCAGCCACCCGGAGCGCCCTCGGCATGCGCCAAGAACTGCAGCGCGTGCCGGGTCGCGTCGACATCTTCCGCTCCGAGAGTTCGGAGCTGCTCGTTTTCGAAGGCGACAACGCGCGCGCAAGGCGTTCGACCGCTCACGACCTTGCGGGCTGATGGTCAACAGGCTATTCGCACCTCGAACGGCACCACCCCGTGCGATCAGCGCGGCGGCAGCTTCCTCCGCGTCGAGCGGCCCGGGGAAGCACTCCCGGGCAATGTGTCCGATGGAGGCGTCCGGGTTCTGTTCGAGATGTGCCAGCACGCGCCCTTGCGCCAACAGCAGCGCCGGATGGTTGAAGCGAGCAAAGCGCTCGACGCGTCCGATCAGAATGACGTGGTCACCCGCCTCGTGCTTCGCCTCACGGGGGCATTCGAAGCTTGCGGCAACATTCGCCAGTACCGGCGCGCCGCCGCATCCGGGTCGCCACGCTACCTCGGCGAATTTGTCACCCCCGGACCGGGCGAAGCGGTTGGCAATCGTGATCTGCCCAGAGGTCAAGACATTCACGGCGAAGTGACTCGCCCCGACGAAGCTGAAACCCAGCGCGCCCAGGCCCCACTCGGCGGCCTGGGCGATCGTCTTCACATTGGTGCACGCGACCCACAGCGGAGGATGCGGCTTCTGCACCCGCTTGGGCACCACGTTGCGCGCGGGGAAATCGTAGAAGACCCCGAATCTCACGACTGATTTCCTTGGGTGGGTTTGAAGCGGGCGAGGGCCACCCCGGCTTCGCGCTGGATTACGAGCTCAAGCCGCATGTCGATCTTGAGCTGTCCGTCGGCCTCGACGATGTTGCTGACGAGGCGCGGCCCCTCCTCGAGCTCGACCACCGCCACGTTGTACGGCAATCGCGCCGCGTAATACTCGTGATAGCCGTGGTGGAAGATGACCCAGCTCACCAGCTTGGCGTTGCCGGCGGCGGGCGTCCATTCCGGATCCGGCGCAAGACAGCGTGGGCATTCACCGCGCCCAGGCAGCCATGCGTGACCGCACGATTTGCAGCGCTGGAACACCAGTCGCCCCTCTTCGAGCGCTCGCCAATACGGGGCTGCTGCTTCGCCCGGTTGCGGCGCGGGAAACGCCGCTTCGATCATGTCTTCGGTAGTCGTCACAGGTAATGTCCCAAGATCAGCGTCGAGTGGGTGTGCATGACTCCGCCCTGATTACTGACGATGCAGTTCCTCGCGCCTTTGACTTGCAGAGTGGCCTCTTCGCGCATCTGGCGCACCCCCTCGGTGACCAACTGCAGCCCCGGCATTCCGGTTTCCGAGAGCAGGCCTCCCGCGGTGTTGGTGGGCAGCTCAGCGTCGATTGCGAGCCGTCCGCCTTCACAGAACGGGCCGCCCTGGCCGTGTGGTGCAAACCCGTAGGCCTCGAGCGTCATCAGCACCGTGATGGTGAAGCAATCGTAGATTTGCGCCACGTCGATGTCATGGGGACGCAATCCGGCCATTTTGAAGGCTGTAGCGCCGGAGATCTCGGCGCAGGTGCGCGTCAGGTCCGGGCGCTGCGGCACGTCCCACGAGCTTTGTCCCTGACCGAAGCCGAGGATGGGCACCGGCTTCTTTACGCCCAGCGATTTGGCGCGCTGCGCGCTCATGAGCACCACGGCGGCAGCGCCGTCGGAGACGAGACAGCAGTCATCGCGACGCAACGGATCGACGACCCACGGCGACTCTCGATACTGTTCGAGCGTGAGTGGCTTGCGCAATTGCGCGTTGGGATTGGCCGCGCCGTGCTTGCGGATGGCGATCGCGATGGCGCCGAGCTGCTCGCTCGTGGTGCCGAACTCCTCCATGTGCCGGCGCGCCAACATCGCGTATCCAGAAGGGACACCGAACCAGCCGTACGCCGCGTCGTCGCCCCAGGCCTTTTCGTACGCATGCCGGCTGCCGGTACGCGGATTGTCGGCGTAGCACACCAGCGCGATCTCACATTGGCCGTGCTCGATCGCCATCGCAGCAAACGAGATCAAGGAAATATTCGCGGCACCACCTTGGTCCCATGCGCCGCCTACCCGCGGCTGCATGCCCATCGCCTCGGCCAGCGTCTGACCATACATGAATTGCGGATTGGAGGTAGGCGGCTTCACCAGCAGCGCGTCGACCGCATCCTTCTCGACTCCGGCATCGGCCAGCGCGTGGCGGCACGCCTCGATGTTGAGCGAGATCGTGCCGCGTCCCGGCAGCTTGCCGAAGGCCGTCTGGCCGATGCCCGCGATGACCACATTGCCGCGCATCAGATGACTCCCTCGCTTTTCAACGCCTCGATGGCATCCTTGGATAATCCGAGCCACTCGCCGTAAACCCTGGCGTTGTCTTCGCCGAGTTGCCGGCTGGGGATGATCGGCAGCGGATCGACACCCTCGAAGCGCAGCGGCGAAGACTGCACCGGTATGCGCCCGAGCTCCGGATGATCGATCCACTGCAGCGCGCCGCGCGCGTGCATGTGCGGATCGTTCACCACCTCGTCCAAGTCGCGCACCGGAGCGCAGGGCACGCGGTGCTTCATCAGCAATTCGAACAGCTCCTGTTTCACGAATTGATGCGTGAACGATCCGACGAGCTCATCCACTTCGTTCATGTGGGCGACGCGATCCTTGAGGGTCGCAAAGCGCGGATCTTGCGCGAGCTCCGGCCGCCCCATCGCTGTGGTCAGTGATTTCCAGTGGGTTTCGCCCACGCAGATGATCGCGATGTAGCCGTCCTGGGTGGAATAGACGTTGTAAGGCGACTCCGCCATACCGCCATGGCGATTGCCGGTGCGCATGGGCACGCCGCCGCCACTGCCGTAATAGAGGCCGAGGTTCGAGGAGAGCGACGCATACACCGCCTCCTGCATCGAGACATCGACGGCGCGGCCGACGCCGGTCTTCTCACGCTCGTAGAGGGCCGTCATGACCGCGCCGAATAAATGTACCCCGCCGAAGAAATCGCAAATGGCGGGTCCGGCCTTGACCGGCGGCCGATCGGGGTAGCCAGTGACGCTCATGACACCGGCCATGGCTTGAACGGTCAGGTCCATCGCCGGATAGTCGCGATAGGGTCCGGATTGGCCGTAGCCCGATCCTTGCGCGTAAATGAGGCGTGGATTGACTTCCTTTAGGCGGCTCCAGCCACAGCCGAGGCGCTCCATGGCTCCTGGCGCGAAGTTCTCCAACACGATGTCGGCGCGCTTCACCATCTCGAACAGCAATTCGCGGCCGCGCTCGCTCTTGAGATTCAGCGTCACCGACAGCTTGTTGGAATTGAGCATGGCGAACAGCAGGCCGGCACCACCGACATTGCCGCGCTTGCGCAAGTGCTCGCCCTCGCGAGGCTCGATCTTGATGACCCGGGCGCCGGCCATCGCCATCAGGAAGGTGGCATACGCGCCGTTGTAGATCTGGCCCAGGTCGACGACCGTGACCGAGTCGAGTGGGTAGTGCCGCGTCATGGGTCTAGCGCCCCTTGAACTGCGGAGGCCGCTTCTCGGAGAAGGCAGCGGGACCTTCCTTCGCATCCTCGGTTGCCATCAGCATGCGATTGATGACCTGCTCCATGCGCAATCCGGTGGCGAGGTCGACGTCGCGGCTGCGCAGTGCCAGTTCCTTCGCCGCTTGCAGCGCGAGCGGCGCGTTGGCGGCAAGCCGTCGCGCGTAGTCCATCGCCGCATCCCTGAGCTCATTCCCCGGCACGACCTTGTTGACGAGCCCCCAGCGCGCCGCCTTTTCGGCGTCAATGGACTCGCCCGTGAGCAGCATTTCCATGGCGATCGCATAGGGCAGCTGGGTCAGGATCCGCTGCGTGCCGCCGTTGCCCGGAATCACGCCGCGCTTCACTTCGGCAAGACTGAACGTTGCGTGCGTGGCCGCGATGCGGATGTCGGTCGCGAGCATCAGCGTCATGCCGCCGCCCAGGCAATAACCGTTGATCGCCGCAATCACGGGCTTCCAGATCTCGAGGCCGCGATTGAGCAACTGGTCGCGCTGGGTGAGCCACATCTCGTCATACCCCGGTGGACCGGTGAGAAAGCTCTTGATGTCGGCACCCGTGGTGAACGACTTCTCGCCGGCGCCCGTGACGAGCGCAACGCGGATGGCCGGGTCGTCGCGCACCCGACGCCATGCCTGCGACAATCCCTGATAATGCTCGAGGTCCATTGCGTTCAACCGCTCGGGGCGATTGATCACGATGGTGCATACGCCATCAGCGACTTCGACGTCGATCGACATTGCTTAGGAACCTCTGAACAAGTCGCGCGCGATTGCGACGGGTTGCGTTTCGGGATGGATGGCGCGAAGCGAGGCGCCGCGAATGCCGGGCGCCTTCGCAGGACGAGCGACAAAGCCAGCCGCCCGAAACGCCCCGTCCCTTCGGGCTGCTGCCAAATGCGGCGCTTGCATCCCCGCACTCTTCGGCATCGTACCGTCAAGTACGACCTTCGTCGCGCGTGTCGCAATCATCCGCATTTGGCTGTGCAGCGCAATCGCGTGGGACTTGTTCAGAGGTTCCTCAGCTCCGCGGGCCGCCGCGTCCGCCGCCCAGCATGTTGCGGGCGATCACCATGCGCATGATCTCGGACGGCCCCTCACCGATGCGCTTGATGCGCAACTCCCGGTACCAACGCTCGAGCGGCATCTCGCACGACACGCCCATACCGCCAAGAACCTGGATGCAGCGATCGACGACCCGACCTGCGGTTTCGGTCCCGTAGACCTTGGCGATGGCCGCGTCCAGCTTGATGTCCTCGCCACGATCCGCTTTCCACGCCGCATCGAACACCAGCATGCGCGCGGCGCGCAATTCGATTTCCGAGTCCACGAGCAGCCACTGGATCGCCTGCCGGTCGGCGAGGCGTTGGCCGAAAGTCTCGCGTTGCTTGGCCCATTCGATGGCGATCTCCAGCGAGGCCTGCCCCAACCCGATGGTCGCGGCGGCGTACGGCACGCGTCCATGGACGAGCCACTTTTCCGCAGTCGCGAAGCCCTTGCCCTCCTTGCCGAGCATGTTCTCGACGGGGACTTCGTAGTTGTCGAAATGGACTTCGTACGGGTAGTAAGAGCGGATCACCGGGATCGGCGAAATGCCGAGGCCGGGCTTGTTGGTCTCGACGATGAAGGCGGTGATGCCCTCGCGTCCCGGTCCGCCGGTGCGCGCGAACACAACGCCCCAACTCGCCTCGCTCGCGCCCGAAATGAACATCTTGGTGCCGTTGATGATGTAGCGATCACCCTTCCGTTCCGCGCGTGTGCGAATCGCGCGCGCGGGGTCGGAACCGCCGCTGGCTTCCGTGATGGCGACAAATGATTTCTCGCCCTTCTGGATCGACGGAATCGCGTACTTCTCGATCTGCTCCCGCGTTCCGCTGAAGATGATGTTGGGCGGGTCGAAGCCGAACGCGCCACACGCCGCGATGTACGGGCCCATCTTGCACTTCGCCGCCTCTTCCGCCACAAGGCATTGACCGAGCAGATTCAACCCCGCACCGCCGTACTCTTCCGGCGTCTGCACGCACCACAACCCTGCCGCTCGTGCCTTGGCTTGCAGGGGCAGTAATTTTTCCTTCGGCAGCTTCCAGGAATCGTGCGGCTCGTTGGCCTCGGCCGGCCGCACCTCCCGCTCCATGAACCGCCGCGTCGTCTCCTGCAGGAGCTTCAATTCCTCCGGCAGCTGCCAGCTTCCCAAGTCATTCATCCTGCGATCCTTTTGCCGTCGTCGCCTCGCGCAGCACGCCGTCTTGCGCGCTCCGCGGACGTTGCGTTCGCGTCGATGCGATACACACTCCGGTCTCCCAGCGGAGTGGCCTCCGCGATTACCGCGCCGTAGTCGCGCTCGGCGGTGGCGCGGCTCACGTAGCCCAGGTTGAGGTCGCGCTGGACCGCGGCGATGTCGCGTTCCAGCGGATCGCCGAAGCCGCCGCCCCCGGGTGTGCACAGGTGCAGACCATCGCCCTCGTGCAAGACCTGGTTCTCGTGCTTGCTCCGCATCTGCGGACGCCAGAGCTTGCCGTCGGTATGGAACTCGACGACGTTAGGTGCGGCCGGTCCTCCACCAGCGGCGCCGAACGGCGGGTAGTCGCACTGGTCGCCCAGCACCGTAGTCGCGCAGTCCGCCCAGGCAGTGAATTGATATTCGGAGCCGCAACCTCCGCGATGCCATCCGGCGCCACCCGAATCCTCGCGCAGGCGGAAAAAGTCGAAGCGCAGCGGATAGCGATGCTCCGACATCTCGAGCGACACGAAATTGGCCATCGACTGGGGCGGCGTACCGTGCACGAGTCCGTCGGTTGCCTTCGTTCCGCCGTAGCCGCCGGGATACGGGAACACGCCAACGAAGAAATTCCCGCTGTCGGGATGACGCCCGCCGACGGTGCACACGCCGATCGTTCCAAACGGCGCGGCCGGTGCGCGGTCCGGGATCGCCTGCCCCAGCGCGCCGAACACGACGGCGATGACGCGGCCCAGTACTTCCAGATAACCACCCACCGGCGTCGGATACTCTGCCGAAATGATCGTCCGAGTGGGAATCGTGAAGCTCGCCGGCCGGAACGCGCCGCCATTGACGGGCACTTCCGGGAAGATGTGCTTCATCGCGACGTAGCAGCTCGACAGCGTGGTGTTGCGGGAGAGGTTGACCGGGCCTCGCGCAGTCGGAGAGGTTCCGGTGAAATCGAAGTGCAGGTCCGAACCCTTCACCGTCAACGCCAGCACTATTTTCAGCGGCTGATCGACGATGCCGTCGTTATCGATGAAGTCCTCGAAGCGGTACGTGCCATCCGGAATCTCCGCGATGTACGAGCGCATCTGCTGCTCGGAGCGCGCAATCATCTCGCTGATGCACGCCCCGAGCCGCTCGACGCCGTAGCGCGCCACCAGTTGGTCGAGGCCGCGCTGCCCGACAGCGAAGACGTTGACCATCGCCGATAGATCGCCGGCGATTTCATCCGGCAAGCGCGAATTGGCGCGGAACATCGCCACCAGCGGATCGTTGAGCTTGCCCTCATCGTAGAGCTTCACTGGCGGGATGACGGTCCCCTCCTGGTGAATGTCCTCCGCTTTCGGCGCCCAACCGCCGGGCACGCTGCCGCCGACGTCCATCCAGTGACCCGTGCTCGCGAACAATGCGAAGAGCTTGTCGCCGACGAAGTAGGGCGCAACGAGCTGCGCATCCTGCAGGTGGGTACCGCCGATATAGGGATCGTTCAGGATCCAGACGTCCCCGCGCTTGAAACCGCCTTGCTCCTTGGCAATCCTCAAGACATTCTGGGTCGTGAACTGCATGTTGGAGAGGAACACCGGCAAGCCGTAGCGTCCCTGCGCGATCGTCTCGCCCGTTTCAGGGTGGAAGATGCCGTGCGCGCAGTCGTTCGTCTCGGAAATGATGGGCGAGATCGCGGCGCGGATGAGATGCAGATCCATCTCATCCGCGATCTGTTCGAGCGAGCCGCGAACTACCGCGAGTGTGACGGGATCGATCATTTGACCTCCACCAGCAGATTACCGAACGCATCGACGCGCGTGACCATGCCCGGTTCAACGACTGTCGTTGTGTCGTTTTGTTCGACGATCGCGGGACCGTCGAAGCTCATGCCGGGCAGAAGATCTTCCCGCGCGTATATCGCGGCGTCATGCCACCCGCCAAAATAGACCGGGCGGCGCTTGATCGGTCGCGGCGCAGCGCCGCTTGTCGAAGCAGCAGCGGCGCGTCGCGCGAGCCCTCCGCGCGTTCCGACCACGCGCGTGCGCAGGTTCACTACGACCACCGGAATGTTCTCCAGCACGTTGCCGAATTCCGCCTTGTACTGGGCGACGAAGGCGCGGGTCAGCTGCTCCGCATCCCAACCCGCCTCGATGCACACCCGCAGCGCGTGGATCTGGCCGGCGTAGGCCATGTCGGCGAAATGCGCGATCTGGACCGACGAATGTGGTGCGTCGCCTTTGAGCAACTGCGCCTCGCCTTCGGCCCGCTGCCGCTTCAGGATGTCGTGGATCTCACTGACGTCGCTGCGATTGAGCCGCTGCTCGAACGTTTGTGAATAGTCGTAGCGAATATCCGCGATCGCGCAGCCCATGGCGCACAGCACGCCCGGATACGGCGGAACGAGCTCGGTGCGGATGCCGACTTCGCGAATAAGAGCGGCGCCGTGCATCGGTCCTGCGCCGCCGAAGGCCACCATCACGAAGTCTCGTGGATCGAGTCCCTGCTCGATGGAGATCAGTCGGATACGGCCTGCCATCCGCAGGTTCACGACCGCGAGCACGGCTTCCGCCGCATCCTCGATACCCAGACCAAGCTCGCTGCCGAGCTTCGCAAACGCCTTGCGCGCCGACTCGAGATCGAGTGCGATTCTGCCCTTGCCTCCGATCGGACTGTCCACCGCAATGCGACCAAGCACAAGATTCGCGTCGGTCACGGTGGGTTCGACCCCACCGCGGCGATAACAGATGGGGCCTGGCACCGAGCCTGCGCTTCGGGGGCCGACTTCCAGAATGCCGCCGCGATCGACCGAGGCGATGCTTCCCCCGCCCGCGCCGATCGTATGCACGTCGATCATCGGCAAGCGCAGCGGCACGCGAAAGTCGAGATCGGTCTTTTCCGCGACGCGCGGCTCGCAGTTGATGACCACCGCGACGTCGAAGCTCGTGCCGCCCATGTCGGCGGTGATGATCTTGTCGAACCCGGCTTCCTTCGCGAGCCCTCCGGCGGCAATGACGCCGGCGGCAGGCCCCGAGCGCACGATATAGGCGGAGCGACGGCTGAGCTGCGACAGCGGCGAAAGGCCACCGTTGGACTGCATGATGAGCACATCGCGATCGAAGCCCCAGTCGCGCAATTGCTGCTGTAGGTTTTTCGCATACCTGGAGACGAGCGGCTGCAGATAACCCTGTACCGTTGCGGTGCTGGTTCGCTCGAACTCGTAGTATTCGCGAATGACGCTGGTCGAGGTGACGATCTCCCAAGCGGGGTTGGCCGCACCGAGCAACGCCGCAATCCTCTCTTCGTGTGCCGGGTTTGCATAGGAGTGCATGAGCGAAATGACGATCGCCTCGACACTCTGCTCTCTGAGCACTTCACCGAGGGCCTGCACCTCGGACTCGTCGAGCGGCACCAGCACGCGACCGCGATAGTCCACGCGCTCGCTGACCTCCCACCGACGATCGCGCGGGATCAGCGGCTGCTGCACGCCTTGCAGGCCGTACATCAGTGGGCGGTCGCGCCGGCCAAGCTCGAGCACGTCGCGAAAGCCGCGCGTCGTGACGAGTGCGCAGCGAGCGCCTTTGCGCTCGATCACCGCATTGGTGGCGATGGTCGTACCGTGCAGCAGCGCCTCCAGATCCTTAGGGTCGATCTCCGCGGCGTGCAGGGAATCGAGCAACGCACGCGAGGGATCGTCCGGCGTGGAAGGAACCTTGAGGATTGTTTCGGCCCCACTCTTCGCGTCGACACAATAGAGATCGGTGAAGGTGCCACCGACGTCGATGCCCACGACTGCACTCATCTTGCCTCCTTGGCTGCGCGTGCGCGTCGTCCTGCACGAGGCTTGGCTTTGGCCTTGCTCTTTTGGGCCGCGCTCCCCGACGCGGGCCGCGGGCTCTCGGAACGCCGCGTGCGCTTGGCGGCCGCCGCGTCGTCCTGCTGGATTCCTGCGCGCCCCATCGCCACCTCGCGCGCCGCGCGGACATGACGCGCCATCCGGCGGCGCGCCGCCTCGGGATCCTTGGCAGCAATCGCGGTCAGAATGGAGCGATGAATCCTGAGCGTGGACTCACGCACGGCCGGCGTATCGAACACTTCGCTTTCAGTGGTGCGGTGGATCGCGTTGGACAGCACATCCATGAAGCTGATCAGGAGCTCGTTGTGGCTCGCGCGAACCACGGCCATGTGCCAAGCGAGATTCGCCTCGAGGTAGCGCACGATGTCCTTCACCGCAGCCTCGACCGCCTCGGTCCTGGCGACGAGATCCGTCAGGTCGGCCTCCGTGCGCCGCAGCGCCGCACCGTGCGCGCCGAGCGCCTCGAGCGCCTCCCGCACGTCGTGCAGATGCTCCATCGTGATGTTGCGCCCCCAGATGAAAAGCTCGAGCTGCCGCGTGAGCCCAGCGCCCGCCGGACGCCGAACTCGGGCACCACCGCCGCGCCCGGGTCTGATCTCGATGAGGCCGTCCAGTTCGAGCATGCGCAGTGCTTCCCGCACCGAAGTGCGACTCAACCCCGTCTGGATCGACAGCGCGCGCTCGGTCAGCAAGGCGAGTCCCTCCGGCCACTCGCCCGAGCGAATGCGGCCGCGCAGCTCCTCGGCGAGCACATCGGCGGCCTTCGGGGCGTTGATCCTGCCGACCGATGTGAGCGGTGCGCGAGCACGCCAATCGAACATAGGTTATTCGGGCTGAATGCCGGCGGCAGCGATCTTGGTTCGCCAGCTCTCGAGCTGCAGCCGGATGAATGCACCCAACTCGTCGGGCGAAGAGGGTGCGGTTTCTGCGCCGAGCTCGGCGAGCCGGTCGCGAATCTCCGGACGCAGCAGGATCTTGTTGATCTCGGCGTTCAAGCGATCGACGATGTCGCGCGGCACACCAGCCGGACCCACAAGGCCGATCCACGAGGTCACTTCGTAGCCGGCAAAGCCGGGCGCTTCAGCTACGGTGGGCACGTTGGGCAACTGCGATGCGCGTTTGTCGAGCGTGAACGCGATCGGCTTGAGCTCCCCCGCTTTGAGTTGGCCGTGCACCGACGTGAGATCCGCGAACGCGAAGTCGAGCCGTCCCCCCAGCAGATCGGTGAGCACCGAAGGCATGCTCTTGTAGGGGACCGCCGTGGCCTCGATTCCGGCGCGTTGAATGAAGGCAGCTCCCGCGACCTGACTCGTGCTGTTGCCGTAGCCGTAATTGAGCTTGCCGGGATTCGCGCGGCCCTTCTGCACGAGGTCGCGTACGCTCGTGACACCCGAGTCCGGGCGCACCGTCAGCACATAGGGCGTGTACGTGATGCGCGCGATCGGCGTGAAGTCCTTGACCGGGTCGTAGTTCAGCTTCTTGAAGAGGAAAGGATTGGCCGAATGCGCCGTGTTGGTGGTCAGCAACAGCGTGTACCCGTCCGGAGCGGCTTTCGCGACAAACTCTGCCGCGATCTGCGCCGATGCGCCGGGCTTGTTGTCGACGACGAACGACTGCTTGAAAACCTTGCGCAGCTCCTCGGCGAGTATCCGCCCGACGATGTCGCTGCCACTTCCCGATGCAAACGGGATGACGATCCTGACCGGCTTGTTCGGATAGTCCTGGCCCCAAGCGGCCGGCGGCAAGGCCAGCAAGGCGCTCGCCAGCGCAAGCATCCGGAGGAGCGTGGTGCGCTTCATTTGTGGTTCTCCGCAACTAGATTCCCGGACGTTCGCCTCGCGAGCCAGGCCGGCGTGCGCGGCGACTACGCAAGCATCCAGTGACGCCTAGTATAGTATTGGTCCAATATTTCGCCAAGCCAAATATTGGACCAATAGGCTCGCCACGCCCCATCAGGAGTCTTGCAGTCATGCAGCGCGTAAAGCCGTAAACTTGTGCCACGCCTTCTCGACAACTGACCACATCGAAAGCCCGATGTTCCTCGGAACATCCCGCTCACGCCGCCGAAGCATGGAGCCCTCGGCGCCTTGTAGCCGTACGAAGAGCGCCATGCTCACCCGTTGCAGTGTTACTAACCCGGCCTGATACGTGCTGATAAGGCGCGCTGCCGTATTCGTGAGCCGGTACGCCTCCACTGAATCGCCCTCTCGCATCGAACGTCCGCCGGCTTCGTAGCTCAATGCTGGAGATATGTATCACCCGATCCCGAACGTGCTCCGTGCCTGTTCCAGTGCCTCCGCCGCCGGCGTGCGGAACGGTGCATTCGGGTGCTCGCTTTTCTTCAAACCGATATTCCGCCACAGCGCAACCAGCGTCTCCGCCATCCTGAGCCCGCAAGCCGCGACCTCCATCACCGGCACGCCGGTATCGGGAACCGCATAATACCGATGACGCTGGAACACCGGCCCGAACAGCTGGCCGCCCGCAATGATGACATCCGCGCCGTCGGCGATGCATTCCCTGGCGGTCTTCGTGAATTCATTCAGAAACGCATCGCTGCTGCCGTCCAGCGCCGCCACCAGATTGTCATAAGTCATCCCGAACCGCCGCACCGGCCGGTGTGCTATCGCTCGCGACTCGCAGCCGTACAGGCGCAGATTGCGCTCGATCATCGGCACGTAACCCTCATGCACGGTCAGCACGGCGAAGCGCCGGCCGAGCGTTTGTGCCACCATCACCGACGCTTCCAGCGGACCGGCAACCGGGATCGACGCGGCTTCGCGCGCGCCGTAGAGGCCCGGGTCCCAGTGCGGGCCGATCATCGCGGCATCGTAACCATCACGCTGCGCGCGCAGGATATCGCCGATCACGTGCACGTCGTTCAGCATGCCAAGGAAAGTCGACGACAGCAGCGATGAAGTCTTTTCCATCCAGCCGATCGTCACGGCCGTGCCCGGCGACACCACAGTGTGCGCGTAATCGCTTAGCGACGCCTCGATCATTGCGCCCTGTCCGGTGCGTCCCGGCATGTCGCGCGTGAGGCCGATCGGCCAGTAGATCCTTGTCGACCGGATTTCCATGGCATCCCTTTCCGATATCGTTGATTATTCCGGCTGCACGCCGGCCTCGCGCAGCAGGCGCGAATACAATTCCACTTGTTCCCTGAAAAAAGTATCAAATACTGTCGGTGTCGACCCGGAAGTGACAACTTGCAGGCGGTCCAGTTTCTCCTTCGTCTCCGGCCGGTTGAGGGCTGCAACGACTTCACGGGATAGACGATCGACGATTTCTTTCGGCATGCCTTTCGGACCCATCAGGCCGGCCCAGGCGGTCACTGAAAACTTTGGAAAGTACTCATTCATGCTCGGCACTTCCGGCGCAAACGGCGAGCGCTGCGGCAAGTTGGTTGCCAGCACCCGCAGCTTGCCACTCTGGACGAAGTTATCGGCCGACGATGGCGATGAAAACATCACCTGCACCCGATTCGACACCAGATCGACCACGGCAGCCGGCTCGCCCTTGTAAGGCACGTGCACTATGTTCAGGTTGCCGGCCAGCGCCAGCAGCTGTGCGCTCGCTACGATACCGACCGGGTTGCCGGTTGCATAGTTGAGCTTGCGCGGATTGGCCCGTGCATACTCCAGCAGTTCGGGCAAGGTTTTGACCGGCAATTCGGAGTTGACATACAAAAACAGCACAAAGCGGCTGACAGTGGAGATCGGCGTCAAATCCCTGAGCGTGTCGTATGGAAGGGATTTGACCATCGCCGGCAGCGCGACGGTGCCGGCGGTCGCCAGCAGCAGCGTGTAGCCGTCGGGCGGAGCAGCGGCGACTGCGGCGGCGCCGATCGCACTGTTGGCGCCAGGCCGGTTCTGCACAATGACCGGCTGCCCCATCGTCATGCTCATTTCGGTGGCCAGGATACGAGTGACCAGATCGCTGGCGGTCCCGGCCGGGAAGGGAACGATGATGCTGATGGGTTTCGTCGGATATTGGGCGAGCGCAAAGGAAGTCATCACCAACAGGCCCAATGCTGCAATTGCCCGCGTAAGCCGCTGATGCATTGCCGTCCCCTTTTTTATGCTTTGCAAACAAAACAAACAAAGTCATTGGTGCTGCTGGTGTGAAAGTTAGCACACTCTTTGTGAAGCCTCTTCCAACGGCATGTGCGCCTGAAGGGGCTATCGTGATTCCAATCGGAACTGAGCCTGAAGGAGCGGTTTCGGATCGATCATCACTGCATGGGAAGTCATCGCAGGGTCGCAGATGCCACGATTGACGTTCAAATCGAAACCAACGAAAACCATGAATTATATTTGCCGCTTCAATGCCTTACTAATGATATCTGGGTCAACGTCCGGACAGTAGTGCATCAAAATCATGAGCAAATCCGGACTCCCTCCCGTCGTTTTGCCAGCATCTGAATCCCAGCTGCCGCTGCTGAACGGCGAGCCATCGGCGATCTCGCATGAGATCGCCGATTTTGTTTTAACGGCTTCGTGGGGCGACTTGCCTGAGAATGTACGGAAGGAAGCCATACGCGCACACCTGAACTGGGTTGCATGCGCAGTGGGGGGAGCGCGTACCCCGACAGCCGATGCGGCGATCCGCGCCATCTCGGGAATGGGAGTCGAAGGATCTGCGCCGGTGCTCGGCAGAGCGGAGCGGTTCGACATGGTCAATGCAGCGCTGCTGAACTGCCTGAACTCGGCGGCCCATGCATTCGACGATACCCACCTGAAGACCATCACCCATCCGACCGGCCCGGTAGCCGCCGCCGCGTGGGCAGCAATCCATTCGCTTTCGCGGCAAGGCAAGCCCGTCTCAGGGGAAGATCTGCTGCTGGCTTTGGTGCTGGGCATCGAAATCGAATGCAGGCTCAGCAACGCGATCATCGCTGATGGCGCGGGCGCCGATCTGGGGTGGTACATGACCGGGGTTTCAGGCGGCGTCGGTGCTGCCGTCGCTGTCGGCCGGCTTCTGGGGCTTGACCACGGCCAGTTGGTCTCGGCGATTGGACTTGCAGCCGCTCAGGCGTGCGGCGTGCGATCCACGCATGGCAGCATGGCGACCGCGTATGTTCCGGCGGTGGCCGCCCGCAACGGATTGAGCGCGGCGTACATGGCTGCGGCGGGTTTCTCCTGCACCGATGGCGTAATCGACGGCCGCAACGGCCTGCTGCAGGTGATGTCCCCGAACGCCGATGCCGCGCAGATCAATCGAGCACTTGGCACCGACTTCGAACTCCTGGAGAACGCGTACAAGCCGTATCCATGCGGCATAGTGATTCATCCCGCCATCGATGCCTGCCTGGCGCTAGCAGCCGACCCTGCGGTCAACAAGGCCGTGATCGCACGGGTCGATTTGCGGGTTCATCCCGATGCGCTTAACCTGACCTGGCGCAAACTGCCCGATACCGTGCTCGACGCGCAGGTCAGCCTGTATCACTGGGTAGCGGCAGCGCTGGTTCATAAGAGTGCCGGAATCGAACAAAGCGAATTGCCATGCATTCAGGATCCGGCTGTCCGCGCGCTGCAAACCAAAATCGTTCCCTCGGTCGATGAGTCGCTGGCCGGTGATCAGGCCGAGCTAGCATTGCATCTTGGTAGCGGCCAGGTTCTTGAAATCCGTATTGAACACGCGACTGGCAGCGCCGCAAATCCCATGACCAATGAGCAGCTTACGGCTAAATTCCGTTCCATGACAATGCGTGCACTCAGCGAGGAGCGCGCGAATCAACTGCTGGAAGTCTGCAGGAACCTGGGTAGTATGGACGATGCCCTAGGGCTTTTTCGTCTCGGCGCGTTGTAACGATTGCATCCGAAGGAGGCTCTGGTGAAATATATCGCAGCTGGAAAAAAATTCTGCCGCACCCTGTTTCTTGGCCTGTTGCTTTCGACCGGACTCATCGCCTCTGCGCACGCACAAACGGGTGCGTATCCGGAACGTCCGGTCCGGTTTATTGTTCCCTATGCGGTGGGCGGTGCCACGGATGTGTTGACCCGTGTGGCGGCGGAAGCGATGTCGAAGTCGCTGGGGCAGTCGATCGTGATTGAAAACCGGCCGGGAGCAGGGGTGCTGCTCGGCAGCAGCTACGTCGCAAAGGCGGCGCCGGACGGGTACACGTTTCTCGTTACGACCAGCGCGCACTCGATCAATCAGACTTTATTCCGCAAGTTGCCTTACGACTCCGACAAGGATTTCCAGCCAGTGGCAATGATCGGATTGGTATCGTTTGTACTGCTCGTCAACCCGAAGCTCGAGGTGAACGACCTGCCGTCGTTCATAGAACTGTTGCGCAAAAACCCGGGCAAATACAGCTTCGGATCTGCCGGGCTCGGAAGTCCGATGCACGTCGGGCCGGAACTGTTCAAAAGTCTGACGACGACCGAGGCCACGCATATCCCTTACAAGGGCGAGTCGGCCGCACTGAATGACCTGCTCGGCGGACAAATC
>JANXZT010000227.1 GCA_025355395.1 Betaproteobacteria bacterium | reverse complement strand
GAAGCGTTGGCCGCCTACGCTGCGGCCCCGGAGGACGCCACGGCGCTGAAGCACGCCCGCACCCACGTGCATCAGGCGGCGGGGGCGATCCAGATGGTCGGCCTCGATGCGGTGGTGGCCTTCACCGACGAGATCGAGCGGCAGCTTTCCGATCTCGATGAACGTCCTGCGTCCGAAACCTCGGCCGCCTCCCTATGCATCGATCGTGCTTGCCGCAAGCTCCAAATCTTCCTCGACGAGCTGGTCAACGGCGCACCCGCCGTGCCGCTCAAGCTCTTTCCTGAATATGAAGCGATGCAGCGCGCCCGTGGTGTGCGCGCGAGCGCGCCGACCGACCTCTTTTATCCGGATGTAAGCGCGCGTTCTCCTTCCCATCCGCCCGGGCGTACGCTGGCGGCGGACAAGCTTCCTTCGTACCTTGTCCGGCAACGACGCCAGTATCAGCGCGGTCTTCTCGCGTGGCTTCGTGGCGATGAAGAAGGTGCACGCAACATGCGCGATGCGCTTGCCGGCATTGAAGAGGCCACGGCGCAGGCTAACCTGCGGAGTTTCTGGTGGACCACCGGCGCCCTGCTCGACGCAATTGTCGAGCGCGGTGTCGATGCGAGCTTTGGGGTGAAGCAACTCGCCGGGCGGATCGATCTGCAGATTCGGCGCCTGGTCGAAGGCTCGGCCAAGGTCGCGGACCGCCTGCGGCGCGAAGTGCTGTATTACGTCGCCATCAGCGCGCCGGTCGCGCCGTCGATCGAGGCAGTGCAGCGCGCGTTCCATTTGTCCGGCCTTATTCCGTCGGCGGAAGTGCTCAATGCCGATCTGGTGCGCATTCAACCGCATTTGCGCGAGGCGCGGGAGCAACTCGGCCACGCCAAGGAATCCTGGCTCAAGTTCACCTCGGGGCGCGCGGAGAACCTGCCGAAGCTGAAGCAGATGCTCGCGTCGGTGCATGCGCATGCCGTGGCCATCGACAATGCGCCGCTCGTCAAGCTCACATCGGCGCTGGTGGCGCGCCTTGAGCGGATGCCTTCGGGCAATGTGCCGGAGCCGGTTGCATTGGAGTACGCAACGGCCATGCTGCTGGCCGAAAGCGCCTTCGCCAACCACGCGAACTTGTCGCCCGATTTTCCGAAGCAGGTCGATGTGATGCTTGCGCGCCTCGATGCCGCGCAGGCCGCGCGGGCGTTCGAGGGCGGCGCGGGGGCGCCGATGCTGGACGAAATGTCCAAGCGGGCGCAGGAGCGCGTGCTGCTCGCGCAGGTCGGTCGCGAAATTCAGGCCAACCTGCGCCACATGGAGCAGGTGCTCGATGGATTCTTCCGCGACCACGGCAAGCGCGGCGAGTTGGCGTCCCTCGCGAGAGATGGCGTCCAGATCCGCGGCGCGCTTCGCATGCTGGGCCTCGAGGCCGCCGACGAGTTGCTCGCCTCCTGCCAGGAGCAGATTACCTCCTACGCTGATCCGTCCACCGTGATTTCCGACGCCGATCTCGACCTTCTTGCCGAATCGCTTTCCGGACTCGGCTTCTACATCGAGGCGGTCGAGCAGCAGCGTGCCGATCATGAGCGGCTGATCGCGCCGCTTCTCGCGCGCCGCCGTGGCGAAACGCCGGTACCCATGGCAAAGGTGCGCGCCGAGTCGGTCGAAGCCGCGGTGGAGGAACAACGCAACGCGCTGCCCGAGCTCCTCGCCGAAGTGCGTCGCGCCCCCGCTGACGAAGCGGCGCGCGACGCGCTCAAGGCCAAGCTCGTGGTGCTTCGCGACGATGCCGAGCTCATTGGCGACGCCGAACTCGTGGGACAGGTGAGGGCCGCGTTGCGCGAGCTCGACGAAGGCGGTAGCGCAGCGCTCGCGATCAGCGCCATTGCCGGCAGCGGCAATGCGGCCCTGGCGCCTGAAGTATCCGCCGAAACACAACGCCTGCTTGATTCGGGCACGCACGCGCTCGATGCAGAGCTGCTCGAAATCTTTATCAATGAGGCCGCCGAAGTACTCGACACGGTTGCCGAACACCACCGCGTCCTGTCCCACAATGCCGGTGATCGGGAGGCATTGCGCACGGTGCGCCGGCAGTTCCACACGCTGAAGGGCAGCGGACGGATGGTCGGACTCGCGGCGCTGGGCGAGATCGCCTACCACGTCGAGCAGGTCCACAATCGGCTGCTCGAGGAAGATCGCCCGGTGACGCCCGCCGTGCTGGCGTTGATTGCCACCGCAGAAGTCGAGTTCAGGCGCTGGGTGGCTGACCTTCGCGCGGTCGGGCGTATCGAGCCGGATCCGCTGGCCGTGCACGCGGCGATTCTCGCGGTCGAGGCCGAGCTGCCGGGTCGCCGCGAATCGATCCTTGCATCACGTTCGGTGCCGGAGCAACGCGAACGCGATGCCGGAGCAATGGACCGGATTGCCGCGCATTTCAAGGCAGCGCCCGAATCGAGTCCGCCCGCTCCCCTCGATCTGCCGGAGCATGGACAAAGCCTCGGCACCGAGGCGCCGGAAGAGCAGGCGCTGATCGAATTGCCGGAGCTCGGGATAAGCGACCCCGAAACGCCGTTCACACTCGAGCCCGTTGATGCGGCAGAGGCCGGTCATGAAGACCTGGTGACATCGGTCATCGAATTCGATGCGATCGATGTGTCCGGCCCCGGTCATGCCGATCTCATCGACGAGCGCCCGATCGGCACGAGTGGGGACGCCGCGGATTCGACAATCGATGCGGTTGGCTCCACGGCGGCATCGCATCCGCTCCGGCTTTCGCTGGTGCCGCCTGCGGATCAGGAAGCGACGGCTCACGAGGAACGCGCCGGGCGGGTGACGGCTGCAGTGCCCGACACGCAGGAACCCGACACGCAAGCGCCCGGCATGCGAGAGCCCGGTGCCGAAGAGATCACCGTAGGCAGTGTCACGCTTTCGCGCTCGCTCTACGAAATCCTGACGGCGGAGGCCGACGAGCATCTCGAAACGCTTGCTTACGAACTTACATTGCTGCAATTCGATCCCGGGCACGAGCTCTCGGCGTCGATGGTGCGCGCCAGCCACACGTTGTGCGGCATTCACCGCGCCGGTGGCTTCCCACTGGTCGCGACGACCGCCAAGGCACTCGAGCAGTGCTTGCTCGCCTTGCAGCAATCTCCGGGCCCGGTACCAAGCGCCGCGCAGCCGGTTCTGGCGCGCGCAATCGCCGGACTCACAACGCTGGTGGCCAAGGTCAAGCAGCAGGATGCGTTTACGGCACCGGACGCCGTAGAAGCCGAGGAGATACAGCGCGAGCTCGATCTTCTGCGCTACGAAGCATCGCAAGCTTCATCGAAGCTCGAGGCGCCGCCAGCGGCCGGTGAAGCGGCAACGGATGATGCGCCAATTTCCGGCGAAGCGACGCCCGCGCCTTTCCATGCCGGGTTGGGGAACGGCGAGCGGGCACCCGAGAGCGTCGCCGGCGCGGATGCCTCCAGAGCCTTCGCGGCGCTGCGCCCCCCCGCCGAACCACCATTGGCAGCGCCGATCGAAGTCGAGACACCGCTCGATCAAATCCGTGACGAAGTCGATGCGCAATTGTTGCCGATCTTCATCGAAGAAGCGGATGAGCTCTTTCCGCTTGGCGCCGAACAGTTGCGGGCCTGGCGACGCAACCCCGCCGAGACTCATCCTGCCGGCGGGCTGCGTCGCACCCTGCATACGTTCAAGGGCAGCGCACGAATGGCGGGCGCAATGCGCCTGGGTGAGCTCACGCACCGGATGGAAACGCGCATGGCTGCGGGCGAGGGTCTTGCGCAGGGCACGCCGGAGCTCTTCGATGCGCTCGATGCCGACCTCGATCGCGTCGGCTTTGTGCTCGATGCCTTGCGCGAAGGCCGCACCGACGTTGCCTTGCCGGGCCTCGGCGCGCCGCTGGCGGCATCCGGGGCGGGCGTGACCGCCGCCAACGACGAGAGTGGTGCTGCGACCGACGCGGCATTCGCGACGCACGCCGCCGGTGCGTCCCCCATCGTGTCGCCAGTGGTGGTGGTGCGGCTTCCGCTACTGCCAGCCGCGGGGCTTGCCGGGGACCGCGTGCCGCAAGACGAACGGACGGATCCCCAGCACGTCGTCGCGGAGTCCGATGCGGGACAACGGGCGATGTTGCGCGTGCGTGCCGACATCATCGACCGGCTGGTCAACGAAGCCGGGGAAGTTGCCATTGCGCGGGCGAGAGTCGAAGGTGAGTTGCGCGCCCTCAAGGCCAATTTGCTGGAGCTCACCAGCAACGTGATCCGGATGCGCGCGCAGGTTCGCGAAATCGAGATCCAGGCCGAATCACAGATTCAATCGCGCTTGAGCCTGGCACACGAGGCCAATGCCGATTTCGATCCCCTCGAATTCGATCGCTACACCCGCTTTCAGGAACTGACGCGCTCGCTCGCCGAAGGGGTGAATGACGTCTCCACCGTGCAGCAGGCGCTCTTGCGCAATGTGGACGATGCCGATGCCGCGCTGGTGTCGCAGGCGCGGTTGTCGCGTGAGGTGCAGCAGCAGCTCTTTTCGATTCGAACGGTGCCGTTCGGAAGCTTGTCCGAACGTCTGTATCGCATCCTCCGACAAGTCGCGAAGGACCTCGACAAGCGGGTCAACCTCGAAATCCGCGGCACGCAGGTGGAGCTCGATCGGTCGGTCCTCGAAAAGCTGGTGGGGCCGCTCGAGCACCTCTTGCGCAACGCGCTCGATCATGGCATCGAGCCACGCGATGCGCGGGTTGCGGCCGGCAAGGCTGCCACCGGCGAAATCGTGGTCACGGTGCGGCAGATCGGCAACGAAATCGCCATCGAGCTCGCCGATGACGGAGCGGGCCTCGACCTCGATCGAATCCGTGCCCGCGCAGTCGCACAGGGCCGGCTCGCCACCGACGCGCAGCCGACCGATGCCCAACTCATCGAATGCATCTTCCAGCCGGGGTTCTCGACTGCGGCGAAACTGACTGCCGTATCCGGTCGGGGCATCGGGATGGACGTCGTGCGCTCCGAAATTACAACCCTCGGTGGCCGCGTCGAAGTTTCCACGCGCGCCGGTCAGGGCACCACGTTCATGCTCTATCTGCCGCTCACGCTGGCGGTGGCCCAGGCCGTCCTGGTTCGCGCGGGCGGCAGGCTGTGGGCATTGCCTGCACCGATGGTCGAACAGGTCCAGCAGATCAAGTCCGACCCGCTAAAGGCGCTATACACGAACGGGGAGGTGGTCTGGCAAGGGCGGACGTATCCGTTTCATTACTTGCCGCGCCTCCTGGGCGATACGCAGTCGCGCCCGGTGCCGGGACGCTTCAACCCGGTGCTGCTGTTGCGCAGCGGCCAGGGGACGGCGGCGATGCACGTGGACGAGATCATCGGCCATCAGGAAGTGGTGGTGAAGAACATCGGACCACAACTCGCGCGGGTGAGCGGAATCGCCGGCGCGACGGTGCTCGGGACCGGCGAGATCGTGCTCATCATCAATCCGGTCCAGCTCGCGCAGCGCCCCGATCTTCCGGGGGCGGACCAGGACGCCGCAGGCCGCGCGCTGCAACCGCCCACGGCTGCCAAGCTTGCGGCTGGCCCGCCATTGGTGATGGTGGTCGACGATTCGCTCACGGTGCGCAAGATCACGAGCCGCCTCCTGACGCGCGAAGGGTTCGAGGTTGTCACCGCCAAGGACGGAATGGATGCGCTGCAGCGCATGCAGGCAAAGGCGCGCCTGCCCGATGTGATCCTGCTCGACATCGAGATGCCGCGAATGGACGGATTCGAGTTCACCAAGACGATCAAGGCGGATCCGCGGCACGCGCAGATTCCGATCATCATGATCACGTCGCGAACGGCAGAAAAACACCGCAACCGCGCACAAGCGCTCGGCGTCAACACCTACCTCGGCAAGCCGTATCAGGAAGAGGAGCTGTTGCGACATCTCCGCGAGTTGCTCGCGGTCAGTGCGTAGGAACGGGAGCAGCGTTCAGTCTCGCGCGGGCGAATGGCGCTTCGCCCGTGACGTGACGGCGGCCTGATCGAGGGGTAGCGCATTTCGCGCCGACCCAAGTCCCGGCTTTTCCGCAACGGGATTGCCGGCCTTGGTGGGCGTGCTCCTGGTCTTGTCGGGGGTCGCCGCGTAGGCGCCGCAGGCGGCAAGCAACGCGGCGGCAGCCAGCGGAAGAACTACCTGGCCGGGGGTCGCGAGGGCAGATTTCCTTTTCATTGGTCGCGGTCTAAGCATATCGAGCCTCCTAGCAAAGCTGGACGCCGTGTTCCCAATACGGGCGCGTCCCGAAGTAGTGATGGGCGAAAACCGCGACTTCTCCGTCGAGGCCGTTGGCGGCCATCTCGGCCGGCCGCAACGGTGCCTGCTCGATGCGATCACGGGGTGCATTGATCGAAAACCGGTCGGCATCCGCATCCTGGAACAGTGCATTCCACGGAATGGCGACCAGCCGCTCCCCGTCGTCGCGAGCCTGGCGGAGTTCCACCACGCCGTAGGCAATGCGGTTGCGGCGCAGGTCGAGCATGATGTCGTGGAGCTGACCGACCACATTGCCGTCCCGGTCCACGACTTCCACTCCCAGAAGATCGTCCGCGCCGATGATGCCGCTAAGCGCGACGCGTGCGCGGTGCCCCGTTCCTGTCGATCTAATATCACGCACCGCGCCTCCGTTGTGGTCGCATGTCTCGGCAGGCGATAATGAACGCAACCGGCGCCCGCAGCTATCGGGGTGCAGGTAATGACGTGTCAGCCAGGAAGTAACTTGCTTGTAGGATTTCCCTTACGTCGTGGTGACGGCTATGCCCTATGGACTATTTGCCGATGCGCTGGTGCTTGCCCATTTGGCGTTTGTGGGGTTTGTGATGCTCGGCGGGATTGCCCTTGCCTGGCGACCGAATCTCGCGTGGTTTCACCTGCCAGCCGTGATGTGGGCCATCCTGGTCGAATGGAATGGCTGGATCTGCCCGCTGACGCCGTGGGAACAACGGCTGCGCGCGGCGGGCGGCGAGCCGGGCTACGGCGGCAATTTCATCGATCACTACGTAGTGCCGCTCTTGTATCCTGCGGACCTCACCCCGCGCATCCAACTTCTGCTGGTGGCCGTAGTCATAGCTGTGAACGTGCTGATTTACGCCTGGATCATCGGCCGGCGGATCCAATCCGATCCGTCGGCTGCGCCCCCCGTAAGGCGGGCCCGGACGTTGCGACCAACGAGAACACATGACTGAACAAGGAGAGCCGTGATGGAACGCCGAGATTTCCTGCAACGCCTGGCCGGGGCTTGCGCCTCGTTGTGGGGGGGCCGGGGCGCGGG
>JANXZT010000212.1 GCA_025355395.1 Betaproteobacteria bacterium | reverse complement strand
CCGACACACTTGAACGAGCTCGTCACCGCATACCACGACGCCGGCCTGCAGCTGCATATCCATGTCAATGGCGACGAGGCAACCGACGTTGCCATCGACGCCTTCGAACATGCGCTAACGCGCAATCCCCGACCCGACCACCGGCATACTCTGCAGCATTGTCAGATGGCGGATGCCGCGCAGTACAGACGGATTCGTGCCCTTGATCTATGCGTCAACCTCTTCTCCAATCATATCTTCTACTGGGGCGATGTCCATAGCGCAATCACCTTGGGGCCGGACCGGGCGCAACGAATCAATGCGGCCGGTACGGCGCAACGGCTGGGAATTCCCTTCGCCATGCATTCGGATGCTCCGATCACGCCAATCGGTCCGCTGTTCACGGCATGGTGCGCCGTCAACCGGTGCACGGCTTCGGGCCGGATACTTGGTCCGGCTGAGCGCATCTCCGTGGTCGATGCCCTGCACGCGATCACCCTCGGTGCCGCCTACACACTGCGGCTGGACGATGAAATCGGCAGTCTGGAAGTCGGCAAGCGGGCAGACTTCGCCGTACTCGCCGATGACCCGCTCGCGATGCCGCCGGAAGCGCTGCGGGACGTGCGGGTTCTGGGGACGATGGTGGGTGGCGTTGCGTTCGATGCGCCGGCGCCGTGGGTCGACGGCGTCGGCAGATGACTGCCCCGCTCCGCTGGCCTGACTCGCCATCCGTCGCGCCGCGAATCCCTTTCACGGTGATCGGCGGCTTCCTCGGGGCCGGCAAGACAACGCTGGTGAACTGGGTTCTGGCGCAGACCGCGAACCGCCGCGTGGCGATCCTCGTCAATGATTTCGGCAACTTGGCGATCGACGCGGCCCTCGTCTCGCAACAGAGCGCGACGACGATCAGTCTGACGAACGGTTGCGTTTGCTGCTCGCTCGTTGGCGGCCTCGCGCAAGCGCTGCTGGATGTGCTGCACCTCGATCCAGCGCCCGACCACATCGTCGTGGAAGCGAGCGGCGTAAGCGATCCGCGGCGCATTGCGCAAATCGCTCGCGCTGACTCGAGCTTCATGCCGGACGCCACTATCGTGCTCATGGCGGCGGATCAGCTCCTTGCGCTAACCTGTGATCGCTATGTCGGCGACACTGTGCTGGCCCAGGTTGCCGCCGCGGATTTCCTTATCCTCAACAAACTCGATCTCGTAAGCGCAGAGGAGACCGATGCCATACGCGCCCGGCTCGCGACTCTCGCCCCGCACGCGCGTTTGATCGAGACGGTCAATGCGCAGGTCCCTTGCGACGTAGTGCTCGGCCATACCGCAGACCGTGTACAGCACCTTGCAGGATCACCAATCTCGCGACGGCCGATTGCCACGCCCCGTGGCGTCGCCACCCGCGCGCCGCTGCGGGCCCACGCGCAAGATCACGAAGGTCGGTTCTCTACCCATACCTTCCGGTGTCGGGAGCCGGTGTCGGGATTGCTGCTCCGACGTGCGCTCGACGCGCTACCTGCCGCGGTGCTGCGCGCCAAGGGACTCATACGCATCGATGATGCCCCGGAAGCGCAACAGTTGATTCAGGCGGTAGGAAGTCGATGGAGTCTCTCGCCATTCGCTGCCGGCGATATGCTCGAGGCGTCCGCGCTGGTGATCATCGGATCCAGAGAGGCGCTAGCCGAAGCGGATCTCACTCCCCTCGCCGCGGCGTTCAGGTCGGCGCCCCCATCGATCAGTCGGCAACGAACGGGGCGCAGGGTACTGCAGTGGGACGTCCGATGATGGCTTCGACCGTCTGCGCGACCGCAAGCAGCCGGGCATCGCTTTCAGGCGAGCCGCAAAGCTGCAGGCCCACTGGCAAGGGTGCGCCGAGATGATGCATCGGGAGAGAGATGCCACATTGTCCGAACAGGTTCGCCGGGCGCGTGTTCTGAGTCGTCAACCGGTTCCACGCCGCGGCGTCATCGACCGTATTTACCGTGGCGCACGGGGCCGGCAGAACCACGACGGTCGGGGTGATCCAGGCATCGATGCCCGCCGAG
>JANXZT010000163.1 GCA_025355395.1 Betaproteobacteria bacterium | reverse complement strand
ACCTCGTTGTCAAGGTAACCGACCGCCGACGAGACCCTGCGTCCCTCGTAGGTGTTGATCGGGAGCGGCCCGAAGCCCTCGACGACGTCGGAGTTCAGGTCCTCGTGGTACGCGGCGCCCGAAGCCTCGAGCACCCTGGCGACCGCTTCAGTGAATCCGTCCCAGCGCTCGCGTGGCTCGCGATGAACGGGAATCGGACCCTCCGATCCGTGGATCTCGTTCGGGAAGTCGAGATCGCGCTCGACGCGCTTGAATGACGGCAGAACCGATTCCCAATTCCAGCCCGTCGCGCCGAGCGAAGCCCACAGGTCGTAGTCGGCGCGCCCTGCGCGAGTGATTACCTGGCCATTGACGGAGGAGCCGCCGCCGAGGACGCGAGCCTGTTCGTAGCGCGCCTCCGGGCCGGGTACGCCGCCGTTGGTATAAAGGTGAGCCCGGAGCTCGTCCCAGAAGTAGTTGCGATTCATCGCCGCGCGGGCCCCATACGAGTCGGCGATGTCGGCAGGCACGGCGTCCGGCGGTGTGTCGGGACCTGCCTCGATGAGCAGCACGCGGTTCGAGCGCTTCGCGGAAAGCCGATTGGCGACGACGCAGCCCGCGGAGCCGCCCCCGACGACGACGTGGGTGTACTGTCCCTCGCTCAATGTTCCGGGTCCTCGGCGCCCACGCGGTCGACGATCATGCGATAGGCATCCGGCCGCCGGTATTTCGCGAAGTTGAACACCGATCGCTTACCGAACTGCGCATGCTCGAGGTTGCAGCGCGCAAAGATTATCTCGTCGTCCTGCGTCTGGGAGAGCACGACAACCTCGCCCGAAGGCGCGACGATGCACGAGCCAGCGATCAGCGGAACGCCGTTCTCGATTCCCGCCTTCGCCGCAGCCGCGACGAACGTAGCGTTCTGGTACGCGCCCGCTTGCACCGTGAGGAGATGGTGAAACATGCGAAGGTGTGCAGGCTCGCTTCCATGAAAGTTCACGCCGGCGGTGTTGTAGCCGCAGAGGACGATCTCGACGTTTTGCAACCCGAGCACACGGAACGTCTCCGGCCAACGGCGATCATTGCAGATGCACATCCCGACATTCGCGTCCATCGACCGCCGAACGGGAAAGCCGAGGTCGCCTGGATCGAAGTACGCGAGTTCGAAATGCTGGAACGGCGCGTCGGGCTGATGCTCGCGATAACCCGGGAGGTGCACCTTCCTGTAACGGAAGGCGATCGCACCGTTATCGTCGACGAAGATCTGCGTGTTGAAGCGCTTGTCGGGGGCATGCTCGGGAATCTCGGCAAATCCGAGCGAGAAGCCGATCCGATTGTCTCGCGCGTACTCGAAGATCGGTGCCACGCTCGCATTCGGCATTTCGCGCTCGAAGTACATGTCCAGGGCCGCCTTGTCGAGTGTGAAACGCGGAAAGAACGTCGTAAGGCAAAGCTCCGGGAGCACGACTACGTTCGCGCCGAGCGCTTTCGCCTCTTTGAACAGCTCGACGATGCGCGCGACGATGCGCTCGCGGCTGTCGTCCTTGTCGATCGGGCCCATTTGGGCAACTGCGACGTTCAGGATCCTCGGCATCTCGATTCCTCGGGATTCAATGCTCGGCCTCGACGCGCGCGACGACGTCGTGCGGCAGTGCCTTCGCGAAACTCATCGATTTCCGCCGCTGGCACTCCTGCGTGCGCACTGCACGGCAAGATGGACGGCGGCCGGTACGCTGTCGAAAACGGGTACCGACACCGAGCCGGCGACCACCGCCCCCAATCCCGCGAGCGCACCGCCGCCGATGGCAACTGCCTCCGCACCGTCCTCGTCAATCGCGGTCCTGATCAGGTCGAGAAGCGTCGCCTTCACCGTGTCCGGGTCGCTGCGACCTTCGGGCAGCGCGGGTAATAGGTACCGGATGCCGATGAGTGAATTCCTAACTCCGTAGGTCTCAATGTGCTTTGTGTAGGTCGCCTGATTGCCAGGGTTATGGGCCACGAGGACGAAGCGGCCAACCGACGCGGCCGCAACGAGCACTGACTCGCCGATGCCGACGACGGGAAAGGAGAACCGCTTGCGCGCGAGGTCGAGGCCGGGGTCGCTGAACGCTGCGATAATCGCCGCGTCAACGCCGTCGGCATTCGCGGCAATGGTCTCGATCACCACCGGTGCCTGCTCGGCGGCCATCGCCGGCGACTTGATCTCCTCGGGGCCGCGCGAGGCGCGCACCGCGATGATCGAGACATCGTGGGGTGCAGCAGCCACTGCGCTCGCGCGAATCTGCTCCGTCATGGAGGCGCTTGTGTTGGGATTCACAACGAGGATACGCACGCTCTCACTTTCACGATAGTTTATACAGATGCCGGGACAGAACAATATACTGGGTCTTCAGGAAGTCGTGTGGGTAATCCGAAGGGGTAGACATGCCTGGACGCCGCATGGCTATTGGCTTTCAGGCATTTCGCGGGATGCGCGAAATGGGCATTATGTTGGGATGGCCAATTGAACAGCGACTGCGGCGATTGTGATTCGCAAATTAGTCGAAACCGTCTTCGGCAACGTCAAGCAACACGGCCAAACTGAGGCGGTCCACACGGCCGGCATGATCGCCATACCACACTTCAGCAAGTGGTACGGACCGCTGCAGGTCCTGCGCGATGTCACGTCTCCATCGTATTTGACCGCGGCGGCAAGGCGGAGTTATTCTTGGTAGGCGCGATAGGCGCGGAAACTTCTTAAACAGCCGATCAGACCAACGGGGAGAGCGAAGATGAGAAAAGAGCAGATTCTTGCTGTCATCAGCCGGTTGGCTCTGCTGGTCTCTTTGTTCGCCGTACCGATGTCGTCGGTGGCCGGCACTGCGCAGAGTGCCTTATATCGTGCCAACGGAAATTTTCGATTCCGGCACGCTTCAAGGCTTTTCTCCAAGCCCGCGGTGACCCGCCATCGCGATTGAGAAATCGTTGCGCGCGAACGCGTCCTATTCGATGCTCTCATCGCAGTGACGGCCATTGACCGAGCCAAGAATGATGCTGCTGATACTGGAGGCCCATATTGACGAGATGCCAGTCTGCGGCAAAGCGGCCGACCAATTGAAAGCCGATTGGCAAGCCTTCTGGCGAAAACCCGGCGGGTAGCGCAATCGCCGGTACTCCCGCTGTGTTGGCAAAGCCACCGAATGCATTTTCATGCCGAGAAGAGGGTTGTTCAGCCGGGCCAGGCAGTACACCAACGGTGGGTGTGAGCATCAGATCGAAATGTTCAAAAAACTCTCCAATCTGGC
>JANXZT010000156.1 GCA_025355395.1 Betaproteobacteria bacterium | reverse complement strand
TATTTGTTGCGCACGATCTCGCCGTCGTCGAGCACATCAGCCACCGTGTGGCCGTCATGTATCTCGGCCGCATCGTCGAGCTCACCTCGACGCGGGACTTGTTCCGCAATCCGCTGCACCCTTACACCGAGGCGCTGCTGTCGGCGGTGCCGGTACCCGATCCCACCGTTCGCAAAAAGCGCCTGATCCTGGCCGGCGATGTGCCGAGCCCGATCGAGCTGCCCGCGGGCTGCCGCTTCCACACCCGTTGTCCGTATGCGTTCGATCGCTGCCGCGTCGACGAACCGGCGATGAAGGAAGTCACGCCGGCTCACTTTGTGGCGTGTCACTTGCGCGAGCCGCAACTCCAATCGATCGTTTGCAGTACTGAAGAGGTACTTTCATGAGCCAGTATCCCGACGCGGTACAGTTGACCCAAAAACTGCTGGCGTTCAACACCATCAATCCACCCGGTGTAGAAGAGGCGTGCGCCAGGTACCTGGGTTCGCTGCTGGAAAGCGCGGGATTTCACGTCAATTACGCGGCGTTTGCGCCTACCCGAACCAGCCTCGTCGCGCGGATCGGGCGCGCCACCGGCAAGCCGCCGCTGGGGTTTACCGGCCATATGGATACCGTGCCGCTGGGTGCCGCCGCATGGAAAAAAGATGCCTTCGGCAGCAGTCTCGAAGGCGGGCGGTTGTATGGACGCGGGTCCAGCGACATGAAAAGCGGAGTCGCCGGATTTGTGGTTGCGGCGCTTGCGTTGGCCGAACGCCTGCGCGAGTCACCGGGTGTCACGCTGGTATTGACCGCGGACGAGGAGTGCGGGTGCGGGGGCGCCGCGTTTCTTGCCCGGAAAACCGATCTCCTGGGCGAAGTCGGCGCACTCCTGGTGGGAGAGCCCACGGCCAATTATCCTTTCGTCGGACACAAGGGTGCGCTATGGATGGAAGCGCGTACCATCGGTGTCACCGCGCATGGCTCGATGCCCGAGCGCGGTGACAATGCGATCCACAAGGCGGCGCACGCGGTCGGCATCCTGCAACACTTCGACTTTGGCGTAGAAGCGCATCCATTGATGGGCCTGCCGACCCTCAACATCGGCACCTTCCATGGCGGGCTCAACATCAACTCGGTGCCGGACCGCGCTACGATCGGTATCGATATCCGCACCATTCCCGGGCAGGATCACGCTCACATCCGCGCCCGGCTTGGGCAGGCGCTGGGCGATGCGGTGGAGCTAGTGCCGACGGTCGATGTCGACGCCATCTACACCAACCCGGCGCACGCTTGGATGCAGCAGGTATTTTCGGTCGCCGGACGGCATCTTGGCGAAGCCCCGCAGGCGAGAAGCGCGACTTACTTTACCGATGCCGCGGTGCTCAATAGCGTCTATCGCGACGTGCCGATCTGCGTGCTTGGGCCCGGCGAGCCGCACCTTGCGCACCAGACCGATGAATACTGCCTGGTCGACCGCGTGGAGCAATCGGTCGCCATCTATACCGATCTTATCCGTGAATGGAGCTTATAACGTGGACAGCCTCAACCGCCTGAGCGCGACCAGCGCGGTGCGCAAGCTCGCGGCGCGAGAGATCACGGCGCAAGCCCTGCTCGCGGACTGCCTCGAGCGCATCGCCGAGCGCGAGCCCGCCGTGCGCGCATGGACGTTCCTCGACACTGACGCGGCGATGCGACGTGCGCGTGCGCTCGACTCGCACCCGTCGACGGGGCTGTTACACGGGCTCCCGATCGCGGTCAAGGATTTGTTCGATACCTTCGACATGCCTGCGAGCTACGGCTCGCCGATCTACGCCGGCCATCAACCGCTAAGCGACGCGGCTTGCGTGGCGCTGGCGCGGGCGGCAGGCGCGATCGTGGTCGGCAAGACCGTGACGACGGAGTTCGCGACGTTCCATCCGGGGCCCACGCGCAATCCACGCAATCTCACGCACACGCCGGGCGGCTCCTCGTCGGGCTCGGCTGCCGCAGTGGCGGACTGGATGGTCCCGCTCGCCTTCGGGTCGCAGACCGCCGGCTCGATCGTGCGTCCGGCAGCGTTTTGCGGCGTCGTCGGATACAAGCCGACGTTCGGCACCGTCCCTCGCGTCGGCGTCAAGATGATTTCCGATACCCTGGACACGATTGGGGTGCTCGCGCGAAGCGTTGCGGATAGCGCACTGTTCGTGGCGGCGCTGACCGGCCGACGAGAGCTCATGATCGAAGCGTTGCTTGCCACTGCTCCGCGCGTAGGCTTGTGCAGGACCTGCGAATGGGACCGGGCGCAACCCGAAACCGTGGCCGCTTTCGAAGACGCAGCACGCCGTCTGGGCACTGCCGGCGCAAGCGTGCGCGATGTCACGTTGCCGCCGCCATTCGCGGGGCTGGTCGAGGCGCAGACCGCGATCATGGTGCACGAGGTCGCCATGTCGTTGTCGCACGAACGCCTTGTCCACCGCGATCGCTTGAGCGTGGACATGAAAACCATGATCGATGCGGGCCTCGCGGTGCGGCCGGCGCAGTATGACGCCGCGCGCGCACTCGCTCGAAGTTGTCGCGCCGCGCTGGAAGACGTTTTCCGCGATCTCGACGTCCTGATCGCGCCGAGCACTCTCGGCGAGGCGCCCGCAGGCGAGGCGACCGGCGACCCGCTGTTCAACCGGATGTGGACGCTGCTCCATACGCCCTGCGTGCATGTGCCATCGATGCTTGGACCCCATGGATTGCCCGTCGGCTTTACGGTCGTGGGGCCGGTCGGCGGCGATTCCGCGCTGCTGCACGCCGCGCACTGGATCCATGCGCGGCTGGGCGAACCTGGTTCGGCGCTTACGTCATAAGGAAACGCAGCCAGTCGCCTCACGTACGCGCCATAACACATCGCCATCCCATGGATGACATTAACGGCGGCTAGTTAGCAGAAGCGTGTATCCATCAGCCGGTGAAGATGCAACGATTTGGAACGCGATGGCTGCATTCGCGCTTGGCCGATTTTTGACGACCACCGGCTGACCCAGCTGCGCGGAAAGCCTGGGCGCCAGGTCACGGGCGAGGATGTTGGCGCCACCGCCGGGAGGGAGGTGCACCACGATCCGAAGCGGCTTGTCGGGATAATCGGCCCAAGCGGAACTGACAGTCGCAGCAGCCAGCACTGATGCTACAAGCGCACGCACAAGCTCTTTCGTGGTCTCATGATCTGCGGGTAATCCGGTGTCGAGCGAATCTCGCAGTCTGCTTGATCCAACTCGATTGCTCGACAGCGGTGGCATTCAGAAAGCATTGCACCGTGCGCCACATGCGGCGTCGATGAATCCCCAGA
>JANXZT010000154.1 GCA_025355395.1 Betaproteobacteria bacterium | reverse complement strand
TCTGTGCTGGCCCGGATTGCCCTGAATCAAGCGATCAACACGAACCAAAACCCGTGCTCTCCCTGCGCGATCCTTCAGCGCGTCAATCCACTCGCGATAGACGTCGGTCTTCTCAACACGCATGCAGCATAGTGTAGCCCTTGGGCTACGGGTGTCAAGGCCAGCGCGTCACTCGTTTGGTGGGGACTAACGCACAAGGTGAGCGGCGCGCCGTCGGTGACGTTCGCCAAGTAGAAGGCCCGTACCGCCGCGTCCGCTCGACCGCCAGGTTAGGTATCGCCATGATGTTCGTTTGAACCCGGACCATTCAGTCCATACCACCAGTTGGCAAGATTTCCGAAGAAGGCAGCGTACAGCACCGTTGCGACAATTGTCGTGACAAAAAACAACCAAAATGCGGCAACGGAAAGATGATAGACGACGCCCGCAATTGCTGCAAACAGGCTTGCAGCGGCCGCGAAATGGATTAGCTTCATCGCTCGCGACCTAAATGCGAGACTATAGTGTGCGAAACTGCGAGGTCCAAAATAGAGATAGCATTCAAGGCACACACCAGCACAGAGCCAGAGCGGCATTGCGACCGCGGAAGCGTACAGGCTGACCATGAGTGGAAGATCGCTCGCGCCGATTTGCAAGATTTGTACGACGATCGCCAGGCAGACCGCCGCCGCGCCAAAAGCAAGTGTTCGGGATAGGGCAATGACACTTTCGCCGGGCACCAACTGCAGCTCGGATATCAGGCGCTTGGCGTTGTCCGAGTCGCTCATAGTTGCGTTGAACTAAACCGCTGCGCGGTGGTTCGTGATATGGCGACGGTCGCAATCTTGCGCGACCGGTCCATTCTCCGGCTGTAAACATCCTCGTTGTGCTGAATCGTCGATCCTGATCGATGCGGGGGCTGTCCCCGCGTTGAGCGAGGAGACGACGATGAAATCCCTACGTCAGCAGATGACGGACGCGATGGTGCTGCGTGGTTTTGCGGCACGTACTCAGGAAGCCTATCTTGCCTGCGTCGTGGCATTGGCACGGCACTACCGGCGCCCGCCCGACACTCTCACGACCGACGAACTGCAAGCCTATCTGCTGCACCTCATCACCGAGCGGAAGCAAGCCTACGCCAGCGTCAATCAAGCGGCCTGCGCCTTCCGCTTCATCTACGAGCGGGTGCTGCAGCGGCCGAATGCACGACTCGACATTCCCATGGCCAAAGTGCCGAAGCGACGGCCACAGATTCTCGCGCGCACGGAGGTCGCGCGCCTGATCGGGGCCGCGCGCACGCTGCGTGGGCGGACCTTGCTCATGACGACCTACGCCGCCGGCCTGCGCGTCTCCGAACTCTGCGCCTTGCAAGTGGCGGACATCGAGAGTGCCGCGGACCGGAGGTGCCTCAAGGTGCGCCAGGGCAAAGGCAACCAGAATCGCTACACGCTGCTCTCACCGCGTCTGCTCGACACCCTGCGCCACTACTGGCAGATCGGCCGTCCGCGCCCCTGGCTGTTTCCCAATCCCGCCGGCACGGCGCCGATCGCCTGCATCACCGCACAACGCATCTACGGTGCCGCGCGTGACACCGCCGGCCTCCCCCATGGAGGTGGCATTCACACCTTGCGCCATTGCTTCGCCACCCATCTACTCGAAGCCGGGGTGGATTTACCCACGCTGCAGCGGCTGCTGGGCCATGGCCATGTCTCGACCACCATGCGCTATCTCCATCTCGCGCATAGCCACGTCACCGGGGCCACGTCGCCACTGGAACTACTCGACCTGCCTGACCCGCCCACCGTCTGAGCGGCGGGCGTGGGTGCGGTCCCCGGCGCGGGTCTGGCCGCCATCCTGCGTCGTCACGGCCCGACTTATCTGGCGACGCATGACCTGTCGCTCGCCAAGGCGAAGGTCTGGCGCGCCATCGTTGCCTGTCGCACGGCGGCGCTGGGCGGCCATGTCGAAACCTGCGACCACTGCGGCGTGACCCGCCACGTTTATCACTCCTGCCGCAATCGGCATTGTCCACTCTGCCAGACCCGCGCCAAGGAAGCCTGGCTGGCCCAGCGGCGGCGCGAGTTGTTGCCGGTGCCGTACTTCCATCTGGTGTTCACCCTGCCGCACGATCTGCATGGCTTGGTCGGGCAATGCCCTCGGGCGATCTACGAGCTGCTGTTCGGCGCGGC
>JANXZT010000095.1 GCA_025355395.1 Betaproteobacteria bacterium | reverse complement strand
TGCGCATGCGCGGCTTGCCCGCGTCCGAAATCGCGTCGCGGGTGGCGCATGCCATGAAGCTGGTGCAGCTCACCGGTCAGGAACACAAGCTCCCTGGTCAGCTTTCCGGTGGACAGCAGCAGCGTGTAGCCATTGCGCGGGCCATTGTCATCGAGCCGCCGCTGATCCTGATGGATGAGCCGCTATCGAACCTCGATGCCAAGCTGCGCATCGAGACCCGCGCCGAAATCCGGCGCATCCACCGCGAACTCGGCCGCGCCACGATCTATGTCACGCACGACCAGGACGAGGCACTGTCGCTCGCCGATCGCATCGTGGTCATGAAGGATGGCGTGGTGCAGCAGATCGCCGCGCCGCGGGAGGTGTACGCGCAGCCGTCCAACCTGCACGTTGCGCGTTTCATGGGCTATCGCAATGTCGTCGAGCTGCCGGTCGAGCGCGAGGAGGGCGATCGCGTGGTGCTGGGCGGTCCCGATGTTTATCTCACCGGAGTGCGCATGCAGCCATTGACCGATGGCCGCGCGGCGGTGGCCATGCGGCCGGAAGAGTTCACCGTGTTGCCGCCGGGCACAAGCGGCGATGGCATCAATCACATTGCGGGCACCGTGGACAACATCGAATACGGTGGGCGTGACTCGTTACTCGATGTCATGACCGGAGGCGGCGTGCGCCTGCATGTGCGCTCGCCCGCTCTCCATCGGGTCGGCGATGCCGTGCGGGTTCATGTTCCGGTGGACCGCGTGCTGGTCTATCCACATGAATAGCACCGCTGCTGCCGGGCCATTGGCGCGCGCCCCCTTTGATCGCAGCCTCCTGCTGGTGGTGCCGGCGGCGGCGTTCATGCTCTCGCTTTTCGTCTATCCGTTCCTTTACGGGCTGCTGCTTTCGTTCACGCCGAAGGAAGGGGGCGCGCTCGCCAATTACCACCATTTCTTCACCACCGACAATCTGTGGCCGACCATCTGGACCACGCTGCGTCTCGCGCTGCCGGCCACACTCATCAATGTCGGGTTTGCATTGCCCATTGCCTACAAGATGCGCGTGAAATCGCGCTATCAGCGGTGGATCACGACCATCCTGGTGATACCGATCACGCTGGGTACGGTGCTGATCGCCGAAGGGATGTTGATCTATTTTGGTCCCAAAGGGTGGCTCTCGCAGTTCCTGCAGTTCGTTCATCTCTACGAGGGCCCGATTCGCCTCACCCATAATTACTGGGGGGTGCTGATCTCGCTCGTGATCTCCGGATTCCCGTTCGCCTTTCTGCTGATCCTTTCCTACATCACCGGCATCGATCCGGTGTTGGCCAGGGCCGCTTCCACGCTCGGCGCCAATCGCAACGCACAGTTCCGGGAGATTTACCTGCCGTTGCTGGCACCCGGGCTTGCCATGTGCTTCTGCCTTTCGTTCGTGCAGGCGTTCTCGGTGTTCCCGTCGGCCGTGTTGCTGGGCTCGCCCGCGGGACCCACGCGGGTGATTTCGATCGCCGCCTACGAGGCGGCATTCGAGCAGTACGATTACTCGCTGGCTTCCGCCATCGCCATGCTCATGGGTCTGGTCCAACTGGTCATCGTCGCGGCAGTGCTCGCGTTGCGCAATCTCTTCTATCGCGGTCCCGTAACGGGCGGCAAGGGATGAGCAGTCTCCTCGATCGCGCCTGGCGCGGCCTGTTGCTCGGGCTGATGACGCTGTTCGTGGTCAACATCGGACTGATGATCGCCGCGGTGGCGACGAGCTCGGTCGCGCGGCGCTGGCTCGGCACCTGGCTCCCGGAAGGCTGGACCACAACCTGGTACACCTCGGCTTGGAAGGAATTCCAGCTCGATTCGGTTTTGTACGTGACCATCCAGGTGGTCCTGGCGGTCGTGTTCCTGGCGCTTCTGATCGGCGTACCGGCCGCCTACACCCTGGCGCGGCGTGATTTCCCGGGCAAGCGCGCGCTGATGCTCCTTTTTCTGCTGCCGCTGATGGTGCCGCCGATCACCTATGGGATTCCGCTGGCGACGGTGTTGTATAAAATCCAGCTCGCAGGAACGATTTACGGAGTCATTCTCGCCAATCTGATTCCCGCAGCGCCATTCGTGATCCTGGTGATGACGCCTTTCATCGAGCAGATCGATCCCAATCTCGAATCCGCAGCGCGGGTGTTCGGCGCCAATACGGCGAAGATGTTCTGGCACGTGCTGGTGCCGTTGCTCGGTCCCGGCATCCTCGCAGCATCGCTCCTCGTGCTGGTGCGCACGATCGCGCTGTTCGAGCTTACGTTCTTGACGGCGGGACCGGATTCGCAGACCCTGGTGGTCGCGCTCTACTACGCAGTATTTGCCGCCGGAGTGCGCGCGCCGCAATCGGTGGACGCAATGGCCATGGTCTACATGGGTGTGACCCTGCTGTGGCTGCTCATTGCGCTGCGTTTTGTCAATCCGACGCAGCTCGTCTCACGGGTCAAGGAACATCCGCAGCCGGCTTAACTGGGGTCAGAGACGACTTTCCAGATTTGGCCAGACTCGAACTGCTCCGGCCGAGCATTCCGCAGGAGGAGCCGGAAAGTCGTCTCTGACCCCACTTACGCACCACTTACGCAGGGGTGACGGATTGATGTCGACTTCCGCAGGAATGTCGGCGCAAGCGCTGACGTTTTGTAATAACACTCACGGGTCGCGAAAGAACGCATGACCGTCCTCTCATTGGACACGCTGGCCGACGTACCGGGCGCCGTGATAAGACCCGCGTACAACGTGGGGGCGGTTAAGATCGGCGTCATTCATCTGGGCCTCGGCGCCTTTCACCGGGCACATCAGGCGGTTTGCATCGACACCATGTTGGGACGCGATCCGCGCTGGGGGATCAGCGGGGTGAGCCTCAAGACGCCGCGCGCCACCCGGATGCTCGCTCGTCAGGATGGCCTCTACACGTTGCTGGAAAAAAACGCCGGAGGTACGGTGGCACGCGTCATTGGCTCGGTGCGCGAGCTCTCGTTTCTTGTTGCCGACCGCGCGCAATCGATGCTGCGATTCTCCGATCCCGCGGTGCGCATCGCGTCACTCACGGTGACCGAAAAAGGCTACTGCCACGACCCCGCTACCGGACGCCTCAATTTTTCGCACCCGGAAATCATCCACGATCTGGCCAATCCCGATGCGCCGACCAGCGCGCCCGGGGTACTGATTGCGGGACTGTCGGCGCGACGCGATGCGCAAGCTGGCGCGCTCACCGTGCTGTGCTGCGACAACCTGCCGCACAACGGTCGCCTGGTCGAAGGCATCGTGCTCGCACTGGCCGAAGCCCGCGACAAGGCGCTGGCGCAATGGATTAGCGCTCAGGTGACATTCCCCTGCACAATGGTCGATCGCATCGTCCCTGCCACCACCGAGCGTGACATCGCCGAAGCGGGGCGCATTCTGGGCATGGAGGACGCCGCGCCCGTCGTGTGCGAGCCGTACTTCCAATGGGTGATGGAAGATCGTTTCGCGAATGGACGTCCGGCCTGGGAAGAAGCGGGCGTGCAATTCGGGGACAACGTCGGGCGCTTCGAAACCATGAAGCTGCGCTTGCTCAACGGCAGTCATTCGACCCTTGCCTACCTCGGCTTTCTCGCCGGGCACGAATACATTTGGCAGGCGTCGGCGGACGATCAGTTGGGGCGACTGGTCGAGCGCCTGATGGCCGAGGAGGTGGCGCCGACCGTGCCCGCGCCCCCCGGTGTCGATCTTGCTGCTTACCGTGCGCAGCTCCTCACGCGTTTTCGTAATCCGGTGTTGCCGCACCGTACCCAGCAAATTGCCATGGACGGCTCACAAAAGTTGCCGCAACGCCTGCTCGGCCCGGCGCGCGAGCGATTGGCAGCGGGGGCTTCGATCGCGCATCTTGCACTCGCGGTTGCAGGATGGATCCGGTACGCAAGCGGTACCGATGAACAGGGTCAGCCCATCAAGGTAGCCGATCCTC
>JANXZT010000313.1 GCA_025355395.1 Betaproteobacteria bacterium | reverse complement strand
GCGCTTTTCGTTGAGCAGGAAGGTGCCGACGTCCACCGGTACCTGGGCCACCACCTGGGCGGTGTTTTCCTTCATTGCCTCTTCCTGCAGGATGCGCAGGATGTGCAATGCCGACGATTCGGTCCCGCGAATGTGCCCGATGCCATGACATCTCGGGCACGGGATGTACGCGGATTCGGCGAGCGCCGGCCGCAAGCGCTGCCGCGAAAGCTCCATGAGGCCGAAGCGGGAAATCTTGCCAAGCTGCACCCGCGCCCGGTCGTAACGCAGCGCGTCCTTGAGCCGAGTCTCGACCTCCCGCTGGTTCTTTGCACTCTCCATGTCGATGAAGTCGATGACGATCAGGCCACCCAGGTCGCGCAGCCGGAGCTGCCGCGCAATTTCATCGGCCGCTTCGCAATTGGTGTTGAACGCCGTCGTTTCGATGTCGGCACCCTTGGTGGCGCGCGCCGAGTTGACGTCGACGGACACCAGCGCTTCGGTGTGGTCGATCACAATGGCGCCACCGGAGGGGAGTGGGACCTGCCGCGCGTAGGCGGTCTCGATCTGGTGCTCTATCTGGAAACGCGAGAACAACGGCACGTCGTCCTTGTAGAGCTTTACGCGGTTCACATTGCCAGGCATGACATGGCTCATGAACTGCTGAGCCTGCTCATAGATCGCTTCGGTGTCGATCAGGATTTCACCGATGTCCGGATGAAAGTAATCGCGGATCGCGCGAATGACGAGGCTCGATTCCTGGTAAATCAGGAAGGCGCCGCCCTGAAGCTTGGCCGCGTCCTCGACCGCCCGCCATAGCTGCAGCAGGTAGTTGAGGTCCCATTGCAGCTCTTCGGTGGTCCGCCCGATGCCGGCGGTGCGCGCGATGACACTCATGCCCGACGGGACTTCCAAGGCTGCGATCGCGTCGCGCAACTCGTTTCGCTCCTCGCCCTCGATGCGCCGGGAGACGCCGCCCCCGCGCGGGTTGTTGGGCATCAGCACCAGGTACCGACCCGCGAGCGAGATGTATGTCGTGAGCGCAGCGCCCTTGTTTCCTCGCTCATCCTTGTCGACCTGAACGATCAACTCCATGCCATCGCGAAGCTGATCCTGGATGCGGGCACGGTTGCCTTCGCCGTCATCCTCGCCGTTACCCCGGCTGCCCTTGAGAAATTGCCGCGAGATTTCCTTGAACGGCAGGAACCCGTGGCGGTCGGTCCCGTAATCGACGAAACAGGCTTCGAGGCTGGGCTCGACGCGGGTGATTACTGCTTTGTATATGTTGCTTTTGCGTTGCTCCTTGCTGGCGGACTCGATGTCGAGATCGATCAGTTTTTGACCATCGACAATGGCCACCCGTAGCTCTTCGGCCTGGGTGGCGTTGAACAGCATGCGCTTCATGATGGTATTTTCCCGGCGCGAGAATCGCCCGGGCTGGCGGGGGATGAAGCCAAGTGCCGCGCGGCTCGCGCGGCCAGACGCTAGCGGGCGGCGAACGCGCGGGAAGCCGGTACCGCAGGCAGCGATGGCTGCGCGCGGACGAGACGAGTGTTGACGGTGACCAGTGCGGTCATCGCGTCGGGCCTGGCAAATGGCGAGGCGGTTCCATCTCGTGGGGGTCGGGCTTCTTCGTTGCGTTCAAGCGGTGAACTTCATGGCAACATTCGGGACTGTGCGAAAACGCGCATCCATAGTGTCACCAAGTCGAAAATCGTCGCTAATTGCGCCGCGCAAAGCGCCGCTTCAATCCGGCAAGCCGGGTGCGGAGACTGCGCTCTTCATTTAACATCCCTACTTTCCCGGGGCGCAACGCCCGGACGGTGAGTGGATTTAACCGCGGCTTGAGTAAGGAGGTTGGCCGACCTTGCCCCGCAGCGCGGGGCCAACGCCCGCGGCCACCGGTGTCGCCAGGAAGTTCCAAAACATGGAAGTCCGAGGCCACCGCCTGCGGATAATGGCCAGCGCAATCATTGCGTGGGCCGTCCATGGCTGGAGCGGGTTGCTGCCAACAATTATAAGCAAATGAATGATTTAAGCAAGGATGCTGTAAATCGGATAACAGTCGGGGAGGACGCGCAGGGACAGCGATTGGACAACTACCTGGTGAAAATCCTCAAGGGCGTACCGAAGAGCCACATCTACCGGATCGTTCGCAGTGGCGAGGTGCGCGTCAACCGGCAGCGTGCGGGGCCGGACGCGCGCCTGACCTCGGGCGATGAGCTGCGGATTCCTCCCATTCGCGCTCGGCAAAGGCTCGCATTGGCTTTGACGGTACCGGGGCACGCAGGCGCACGAAACATCGGCGTGCCGCCAGCGCTCTTCGAGGACGAGGCGTTGCTCATCGTCGACAAGCCCTCGGGGATGGCCGTCCATGGCGGCAGCGGCATCAGCCATGGCGTGATCGAGCGCTTCCGACACGCGAGGCCGGACGCGAAATTCCTCGAACTCGTGCATCGCCTTGACCGCGACACATCCGGCGTTTTGCTGCTTGCCAAGAAACGGGCTGCGCTGACCGGCCTGCACGCCCAACTGCGGGAAGGGCTCGTCGACAAGCGTTATCTCGTGCTGGTGCGCGGCAAATGGCGCGACGCGCTGCGCACCGTCGATCTGGCACTGGAAAGTCATTCAACCAGCGGCGAGAAGCGTGTGCGCGTCACCGACGGTGGGCGTCGCGCGGTGACGGTGTTCCGGCGGCAGCGCACATGGGCCGCAATGGACCCGCCCATGGCGCTGCTGGAAGCGGAGTTGAAGACCGGACGCACCCATCAGATCAGGGTACATCTTACCCATCTGGGGTTTCCGCTTGCCGGAGACGACAAATACGGTGACTTTCAGTGGAATCGGACACTCGCGAAGGAAGGGCTGAAGCGGATGTTTTTGCACGCCCGGTCGATGCGCTTTGTGCATCCGATGACCGGCGATAAAATAATGATCGATTCAGCGTTGCCCGCAGACCTGAAGAGCTATCTGGAGCGACTTGACCGCTTGTCATCGAAGGCTGACGAGGTTACGCCTTGACCCGCGAGACGGTACGGCTCCCCTCGCGGCGATTCGAGTTGATTGTTTGGGATTGGGATGGCACGCTCGCGGATTCCACCGCCATCATCGCCGCGTCGCTTCAAAACGCATGCGCGGCACTCGGGATTGCCATTCCGAGCGAGCGAGCGGCGCGCCATGTGATCGGACTCGGGTTGGCCGACGCGCTGCAGCATGTGGCACCCGGGTTACCGCCTGAGCGGCATGCTGATCTGTCGCAACATTATCGCGATC
>JANXZT010000304.1 GCA_025355395.1 Betaproteobacteria bacterium | reverse complement strand
GCGCGCCGGCGCCGCCCATGCAACAATCTACCCCTACGGTCCGTTTGCGACGGGTGACGGCAAAACGGTGATGCTGGGCCTGCAGAATGATCGAGAGTGGGCCGTTTTTTGCCAACAGGTGTTAGGAGAGCCGGAGCTGGCGACGGACCCGCGCTTTGCCACCAATTCGAAGCGGACCGCCTCCCGGGAAGCACTGCGCGCAATCATCGTTGCAGTGTTTGCCAAACTCGATGCGGAGCAGGTGATCGAACGACTTGACGGGGCACAGATCGCCAACTCGCGGATGAACGACATGCAGGAGGTCTGGCATCACCCGCAGCTCAAGGCCCGCGGACGGTGGGTCAACGTGGACACGCCGTCCGGCAAGGTGCCGGCGCTGTTGCCACCGGGCTTGCCCGATACCTACACACCGCGTATGGATGCGGTGCCAGCGCTGGGCGGGCATACCGAAGCGATCCTCCGCGAATTGGGTTACGACAGCGACCACATTGCCCAGTTGCGAAGCGAGCACGCAATCTAACTTTGTATCTAGCGAGCGACGAATGACATGATCGATCACCCAAGCAAGGACTTGGCTCGCTTTGCGGCCAATCTGCGTTTTGACGACATCCCTGACCCGGTCTTGCGCCGGGCCGAAGACCTTCTGCTCGATTGGTTCGGGTCGGCCCTTGCCGGCAAAGGAGCCCGGCCGGTGGAAATCATCGAACGCTTCGCGCAAAGCATGGGACCGCCTTCGGGACCCTCCGAAGTTCTGATATCCCGACGCGGAACCTCGCCGCTGTTCGCGGCCATGGTGAATGCCGCGTCCTCACATTTTGCGGAACAGGACGATGTGCATAACGGGTCGGTGTTCCACCCGGGCGCGGTCGTGTTTCCGCCGGCGCTGGCGGTGGCGCAGACATTGGGTCGTTCAGGTCGGGATCTGCTCGCCGCCGTCGTGGCGGGTTACGAGGTGGGCATCCGGGTCGGTGAATTTCTGGGGCGCTCGCACTACAGGGTCTTCCATACAACGGGAACGGCCGGCACGATTGCCGCGGCAACCGCGACGGGACGCTTGTTGCGGTTGTCGCCCGAGCAAATGCTCGACGCTTTCGGGTCGGCCGGAACGCAGGCGGCGGGCTTGTGGGAATTTCTGCGCGACGCCGCCGACTCGAAGCAACTGCACACCGCCAAAGCCGCCGCCGACGGTCTGCTTGCCGCCTACCTCGCGCATGACGGCTTTACCGGTGCGAAGCGGATCCTGGAGGGCGCGCAGGGAATGGGGGCCGGCATGTCAACGGATGCCGACGTCGGACGCCTCACCGATCGTCTGGGCGAGCGTTGGGCGCTCGTCGAAACCTCGTTCAAGTACCACGCGTGTTGCCGCCACACGCACCCGGCCGCGGACGCGTTGCTGGAGGTGGTCAACGCACAGAATTTGGCTCCGGAACACATTGCCCGGGTCACCGCCCACGTGCATCAAGGCGCCATCGATGTGCTCGGGCCGGTGGTGAACCCGCGCACCGTCCATCAGGCAAAATTCTCGATGGGCACCACGCTCGGATTGATCGCGCGGTATCGTCACGCAGGGCTGCAGGAGTTCGCCGACCACTTCAACGATTCCGACATCGTGTCATTCCGCGACAAGGTGCACATGGTTCTCGACCAGGAAGTCGATCAGTCTTATCCGGCGCGCTGGATCGGCAAGGTAACGGTCGAGACCGGCGACGGCCGCACTTTGTCCGGCCGGGTAGATGAACCGAAAGGCGACCCCGGCAACACGCTCACGCGCCCCGAGTTGGAAGCAAAGGCACTGCGGCTGGCCGCGTGGAGCGGCGCAGCCACGAAAAGTGAAATGCAATCACTGATAGGAACTGTCTGGAAGCTCACTGCCGTCGAAAAAGTGAACCGCCTGCTCGGGGACAGCGCGAATCGGCATTAGCAGGAGAGGACACAGGCGGCGCTATTTCCGGCTGGATATGCTGGCATCAAGAAGGTCAAGTCGGGTGCGCTGCGCACTCACGCTGCGCCAATGCAAGTGGAAAGCGGTCCGATTGGGCGCAAAGAATCCATTTCGAGGCGCCGCCGTTGAGGCACATCCCGCGTGAGCTCCGTCGATTTCTCGACTGGTTCCAAACCTCGCGCGACAGTTCAGTCGATGGCCTGCTACGCGCCGGAACCGCGCATCTTTGGTTCGAGGTTGCATCCGTCCGAGGATGGCAATGGACGGTTGGAATCCGGGCGCCATGGACTGATAGTCGTTCGGAACGGTGCCCTGACCGTAGTTCTCAGCTTCCCTCGCAACCCGGTGTCGTAGTCTCGGGACTAGGGACCGCACATGCCCGTATGGAGCCGACATCGCCGCAAAAACAAGCGCACATCGGTTAACCTTGATTCCAGAAGACCGAAAGATTGCCCGCACAGACATGCCGAAACCGCGAAATTTGAACAACGGTACCGCCAACCTCGGCTTCGAGGCCAAGCTCTGGGCCACCGCCGACGCGCTGCGCAACAACATGGACGCGGCGGAGTACAAGCACGTCGTCCTCGGCCTGATCTTCCTCAAGTACATCTCGGATGCGTTCGAGGCCAAGCACGCGGAACTGGACGCGCAGCGAAAGCAGGGCGCCGACCCCGAAGACCCCGACGAGTACCGCGCTGCCAGC
>JANXZT010000022.1 GCA_025355395.1 Betaproteobacteria bacterium | reverse complement strand
GTGGCGTACTCATTGGAACCCACGCCTTTCTCGCATTTGGCAATATGCTGGGCGTGCGGTGGGGTGATGTCTCGCGCACGCAGGACATTGATTTTGCGCATGCGGGAAAAAATGTAGCCCTCGTTTTGCCTTCGGCCCTCGAAGTGCGCACACACGACGCCATTGAGTCGCTGAAGATGGGATTTCTTCCGGTCTCGGGGCTGTCGTCGAAAGCCGGCGCAACCTGGCTCAATCCGCGTGAGCCGGAGTTCCGGCTGGACTTCCTCACCACGCTTCACCGTGGCGGCGAGGCGCCGTATGAGCATCCGAAACTGCATATCACGCTGCAGCCGCTAAAGTTCATGGAGTTTTCCCTGGAGCAAGTTCAGCAAGCTGTTCTGTTGTCCGGGGAAGGCGCGGTGCTTGCCAACATTCCGCACCCGGCACGCTACGCTCTTCACAAACTGTTGGTATCCGCCGAACGAAAAGGTGCCTTTCAAACCAAGGCCAACAAGGATTTGCTGCAAGCCGGGATGCTGTTGTCTGTCCTCAAGGAACGCAAGGATTCGGAAGTCCAGGACATCTGGGGCGACCTGCTCTCTCGGGGGAAAGGTTGGACAACAAGGGCAAAGCAGGGTCTGACCGCGCTCGATAAGGCATTCCCGATGCTGGTAGTTCGCGAGTGGCTCAAGGCTTGAGTGCCGGCAGTCTTTTGCAGGGGCCGCTGCCGAAATGGGCGTTCTCCGTCGCTGTCAATGTGGTCCTAATCGGGTTCGGTGTTTTTTTTGAAACAAGCGGGGATCAGGCTGGGGGCGCTACTCGTGGGTCAAGGCAACAGTGCGGCTTTTTTTCCAACGCATTGCAAGCGGATCGCCTGCACGCATTGCAATCGGCGCGGGTGATGGCGATGAACCCGCAGGCGGTTGCCCGCGTGACGGGCCTCGACGCCGGTGCGCTTGCGGCGTGCATCGACCATGATCCCGTGCTGGGACAGCCGATCGAAGCGTTCGCGAACTGGGGTGCGGTCGCCGCCATTGTGCGCGAAGTGGATCTGGCGGCGCTCGATGCGCTCGTGGATGCGCTCGCGTGATGCGAATCGGCCACCATGCTTTCATGCGTCGCGCCATCGGGTCGCTTGTTCCGGTGATGCTCGCGCTGTTCTGTTGCGCGCGTGCGCTGGCGGCTCCCGCCATCGACTATGCGCGTGAAGAGCGGTGGGCGCAGGAGGTCGTGCCATCCCTTGTGATCGGGGATGCGGTGTATTTGCGCACACCGGCGCGCGCAAGGGTGTTGGCGCTTTTGACCGAGCCCTCGGGTCCCTCCAAGGGAGGCGTGGTGATCGTTCACGGCCTGGGCGTGCATCCCGACTTCGGATTGATAGGAGGGCTGCGCAGCCGGTTGGCCGATGCGGGCTACACCACGCTTTCAGTGCAGATGCCGGTCCTTCCGGCCGACGCCCGCCGGGACGATTACCGCGTCGCGCTACCCGAGGCGGGGGCGCGTCTGCACGCCGCCATTGACTATCTACGCGCGAAGGGCATCCACAGGATCGCCATTGTCTCGCACAGCCTGGGTGCGACAATGGCCGATGCCTATCTGAAGCGACCGGACGCTGCCCGCATCGATGCCTGGATCGCGGTGGGCATGCTGATACCATTTGGCGCCGCACCGCGCGAAGCCGTTCTCGATGTCGCAGCCGAGCACGATTTGCCGCAGGTCATCAAGGCTGCGCCCGCCCGCCGGAAGCGACTGCCCGCCGACGGGTGCTCCCGTCAGATCACCATCCCGGCGACCGATCATTATTTCGAGCGGGCGCAACCGGAGCTCGGCGTCGCCGTGGCGGCCTTCCTCGACCGCGCACTGGCAGGGCGCTGCCAGTCCTCGCGACATTGACTGCCTTCAGTCAATGTCGTCGACGGGATCGGCCCCACCGGAGTGGGTCGCGCGCTCCAGCCGATCGCGCACCGCGAGCCAGCTCGCATCTTCGGGCGGCGCCTCGATCAAGATCAGCTTGGCGTCGGCGCGATCGAGCGCGCGCAAATGGGCATACAGCATCTGCGCATAAGCTATCGCATCGCCGGGCGCATCGACCCATGCGCCGCTGAAGTTCGGCGGGCGTACGACGGATCGGGAGAGAACCCCCATTCGCTCGACGCGAGATGTTTCGACGGCCGCGCGCAATGTTGTCGCATCGATCAAACGCGCGGGCGTTCTCGGCGCGTAATGGGAAGCGAGCGTTCCCGAAACGCGTGGCGCCCGGGCATCCGGGGCTTTTGGCGCGCACCCGAGGATCGCCGTCAAGGCGTCGACCGAAATTCCGCCCGGGCGCAGGAGCACGGGTGCTTCGTCATCGAACGCAATGATCGTCGACTCGATGCCGACCTTGCATGGCCCGCCATCGATGATGAGCGCCACGGCATCACCAAGGTCCTCCGCGACGTGACCGGCGGTAGTGGGGCTGATGCGTCCGAACCGATTGGCCGACGGCGCCGCAATGCCGCTGCCAAAGGCGTGCAAAAGCGCCTGCGCCGCAGGGTGTGCCGGCACGCGCAGCCCAATGCTCGATTGCCCGCCGGTGAGCGCGTCGTGCACGCCCTCCGCCCGCGGCAGGATCAGTGTCAGGGGTCCGGGCCAGAACGTCGCGGCGAGCTTGCGTGCCAGCGGTGGTACGGCACCGCACCAGGCGTCGATGTCACACGCATCCGCCAGGTGAACGATGACCGGATGATCGGCGGGCCGGCCTTTGGCTGCGAAGATTGCGTGCACGGCGTCCACGTTGCGTGCATCGGCGCCTAGTCCGTACACCGTTTCGGTAGGAAAGGCCACCAGCGCGCCGGCCTTGAGCAAACGCACGGCGTGCGCGGTGGCGCGGGGTCCTGCGAGCTCGGTCCATGGCTGCCCGCGGTGTTCTTTCATGACCGCAATGATGCTTGCACCCGGGCCGCTCGGACGGCGCCCATGGGCCGGAAGCGCGCACGTGTTCTGCTAGACTTCAAGCTTTTGCGCCGTAAAAAAAATGGGTCATTTCCGTTTAGCAGCACGCATGCCCGGCGCGAACCAGGGATTGCGGGGAGCGGTTGAATGAGCAACTTTCTTTTCACCTCGGAATCGGTCTCGGAAGGCCATCCGGACAAGGTCGCGGACCAGATTTCCGATGCCGTACTGGATGCGATTCTAGAGCAAGACCCGCACGCCCGCGTTGCGGCCGAAACGCTCGTATCGACGGGTCTGGTGGTGATGACGGGTGAAATCACCACCGCGGCCGGCCACGATTACGCGCGTATCGCCCGCGACACGATCCGCCGCATCGGCTACAACGATCCCGAACTTTGCTTCGATGCTGACGGCTGCGCGGTGATGGTGTGTTATGGCCGGCAATCGCCCGACATCGCGCGCGGGGTCGATCATGCGTCGGACGAATACCTCAATCAGGGCGCCGGCGACCAGGGTTTGATGTTCGGCTACGCGTGCGACGAAACGGCGGCGCTGATGCCGTTCCCGATCTATTATGCGCATCGCCTGGTGCAGCGGCAGAGCGAAGTGCGCAAGGATGGCCGGCTGCCATGGCTTCGCCCCGATGCCAAATCGCAGGTGACGGTTCGCTACGAGGGCGGCAAGCCCGTCGGCATCGATACGGTCGTGCTCTCGACGCAGCATCATCCGAGCATGAACGAGCGCCAGCAGGAGCTCTCCGAAGCGGTGATCGAGGAGATCATCAAGCCGGTGCTGCCGAAGGCGATGCTGACCGGCACCAAATATCTCGTAAATCCGACCGGACGCTTCGAGATCGGCGGACCGCACGGGGACGCGGGCCTCACCGGACGCAAGATCATCGTCGATACCTACGGCGGCGCGTCGCCGCACGGCGGGGGCGCATTTTCGGGCAAGGACCCGTCGAAAGTCGATCGCAGCGCGGCCTACGCAGCCCGGTACGTCGCGAAGAACATCGTGGCGGCGGGCATCTCGCGCCAGTGCCAGGTGCAGCTCTCCTACGCGATCGGCGTGGCGAGGCCGATCAATGTGACCGTGTACACGGAAGGCACCGGCAAGATATCGGATGAGAAAATCGCAGCGCTCGTCAACGAGCACTTCGATCTGCGGCCGAAGGGCATCATCCAGATGCTCGATCTGCTCCGGCCGATTTATCTCAAGACCGCCGCCTACGGCCACTTCGGTCGGGACGAGCCGGAATTCACCTGGGAAGCCATGGACAAGGCACCCGCCCTGCGCGCGGCCGCCGGACTGTAATTCGCGTCGATCGCGAGGCTGAGGCAGCCGGTTGACCAAGAGCACCCAACATGGACATTCCGGACGACATCAAGCAATGGAGAAAGGTGCAGCGCGCTGAACTGGTGGCGCGGCGGCTGGCGGTATCGAAGGCCCAGCATCGCCAGTGGAATGCCTCCATTACGCAGTTGCTGACGGAAGGATTCCCGATCCTGCAAGTGATGGCGGTGAGCTTTTACTGGCCGTTTCAAGGCGAATTCGATCCGCGATTTGCAATACGCCAACTAAGGACGCGAGGCGCCACCGCTGCGCTCCCGGTCGTGGTGCAGAAAGGGACGCCGCTTCAATTCCGCGAATGGTGGCCCGGGGCGCCTGTGACAAAAGGCGTGTTCGACCTGCCAGTGCCGGACGGCACCGCGGTGGTCCGCCCTCAAGCCCTGCTCATCCCTCCGGTTGGTTTTGACGCGGAGGGTTACCGGCTGGGTTACGGCGGCGGCTACTTCGATCGGACCCTCGCCATCATGACACCGCAGCCGCTCAAGATCGGCGTGGCATTCGAGTTGTCCAGGATCGCAACGATTCGTCCGCAGCCTCACGACGTGGCCATGGATTTCATTGTGACCGAAGCCGGGATCCACCACGTGAACAAGAACGGACTCGAATGCATCCGTGATCCCCGCGAAGTCGTCGAACTTGCCGGCGGGATCATCCTCGACCGCGATCGCGCTGCAAGGCATGGCGAAGGATCGTCCGTCGACAAGAAATGGTGCGCGACATCGTGCGCTGCGACGACGCGTCCCGCGGCGATCGGTACGGCGGTCAGGTCGTTCCGGCGACCGTCGCCTCGCGCACGGCGAAGCGTTCGAGCAGGCGCGTGTAGTCGTCCGGCGTGTCGATGTCCGTCGTGAAGCGGTCGTGCGCGGCCTCAAAGCGGAATACGTCGTCGGGATATTCGTTCGCGAGCTTCTTGCAGCCGATGTGCCGCTCGCCCATCGCGACTTCGTGCACGTAGCTCGCGGCGAACAGGATCGGGTTGCCGCGCTGCCTCCCGAAATACGGAATGACGATCGAGCGGTCAGTCGTGTCGAGGTATGCGGTCACGAGCTCGGCGTAGTCGCGCGGCTCGAGCAGCACCATGTCGCCCAGGCACATCATCACCGCGTCGGTGGCCTTGGTCAGCGCGCCGACGCCGATCGCCGCCGACGTCATCTGGCCTTCCTCGTAGCGCGGATTCGGCTGCAGCGCGGCGATCACGTCGCGGCCCTTGTGTCCGGTCACGACCACAACCTCCTGCGGCGCCGCCGCCAGGATCCGTTCCACAGTGTGGCGGATCACGGGCTTGTCGTTGACCGGCAGCAGCATCTTGTGCCGGCCCTCCATGCGCGAGGACGTGCCGGCGGCCAACACGACAGCGGACCATTTCATACCGTAACCTTAGACAAGGAAGCGCGGCGGATCGCCGCGTATTTCGCCGGGTTCTGGCGAAACGTCACCCAGCAGCCGTTGCAGCAGAAATAGTAGTCCTCGCCGCCGTACGATTCGACGTGCATCGGCGTGACGGTCGACACCGCAGTGCCGCACACCGATGGACTCCATCAGGCGGTCGTCTTTTCCTTCGTCTTTTCCTTTGCCTTGCGAACACCCGCGGCGTCGCGCAACGCCGCGGCGCGGTCGGTGCGCTCCCACGTGAACTCGGGCTCCGTGCGGCCGAAGTGCCCGTACGATGCCGTTTTCTCGTAGATCGGCCGCACGAGGTCAAGCATTTCGCGCAAGCCGTAGGGCGTGAGGTCGAAGTGTTCGCGCACCAACTGCGTCAAGCGCTCGCGCGACACGGTTCCGGTGCCGAAGGTGTCCACGCTGATCGACGTTGGCTCGGCGACGCCGATCGCGTACGACACCTGGACCTCGCAGCGGCGCGCGAGTCCCGCCGCGACGATGTTCTTGGCCACGTAGCGCGCCGCATACGCCGCCGAGCGATCGACCTTCGACGGATCCTTACCCGAGAACGCGCCGCCGCCGTGGCGCGCCATGCCGCCGTAGGTGTCGACGATGATCTTGCGTCCAGTCACGCCACAATCGCCCACCGGCCCGCCAATCACGAAGCGCCCGGTCGGGTTGATGTGGAACTTGGTGTTGCGATCGATCCAGTGCTTGGGCAGGACCGGCTTGACGATCTCTTCCATCACCCCTTCGTGCAGCTTCTTCTGCGCGACGTCGGGATGGTGCTGCGTCGAGAGGACGACCGCCTCGATGCCCACCGGCTGGTCGTCTTGGTAGCGAAACGTTATCTGGCTCTTGGCGTCGGGACGCAGCCACGGCAACGTCTTCGCCCTGCGCACCTCCGCCTGCCGTTGGACCAGCCGATGCGCGTAGGTAATCGGCGCCGGCATGAGAACGTCGGTTTCGTCGCTCGCGTACCCGAACATCAGGCCCTGGTCACCGGCACCCTGTTTCTTCTCGTCCTTGCGGTCGACGCCCATCGCGATGTCAGGCGACTGCTTGCCGATCGCGTTCAGCACCGCGCACGAGGCACCGTCGAAGCCCAGCTCCGAACTGTCGTACCCGATCCGCACGACGGTGCGGCGCACGAGCGCCTCGAGGTCGACCCATGCCGTGGTCGTCACCTCGCCGGCGACGACCACCATGCCGGTCTTGACCAGCGTCTCGACGGCGACGCGCGCGCGCTTGTCCTGCACGATGATGGCGTCGAGCACGGCGTCGGAGATCTGGTCGGCGACCTTGTCGGGATGGCCTTCGGCGACGGATTCGGAGGTGAACAGATAGGCATTTTTCATGTCGATGGTCCTGAGGTTAAAGGGCAACGGTGGGATTCGGCGACGCTGTCGCAGCGCCGTGGCATTCAGCCGATGACGGCGGGATCGATCGACACGCCGAAGTTCTCGGCAAAGCGGTCCTCGAATTCCGCGCGCGTGAAGCGGTGATTCTGCGTGCCGCGCGACTCGATCTTGACGGCGCCCATCAATGATGCGATGCGGCCCGTCAGCTCCCAGTCGAGGCCGCGCAGCAGACCATGGAGCAGGCCGGCCCGATACGCGTCGCCGCAGCCCGTCGGATCCACGATGGCGCGGGGCCTGCCGCACGGGATTTCGAAGATGCGGCCGCCGGCGTGGATGACGGATCCGTCGCCGCCGCGCGTGACGATCGGCGCTTCCACGCGCGCTGCAAGCTCGTTGACGGATAGTCCGGTCTTTTGCTGCAGCATCTGGAATTCGTAGTCGTTCACCGCGACCCACTTGGCCTGGTCGATAAAGGCGTCGAGCTCGTCGCCGTCGAACATCGGCAACCCCTGGCCGGGATCGAAGATAAACGGAATGCCCGCGGCGGCGAATTGTCGGGCGTGATCGATCATGCCCTGCCGTCCGTCCGGCGCGACGATGCCGATCGCGATTCGCGCCGCCTCGGCATCGGCGATCGTGTTCGCCTGCGCGTGCTGCATCGCTCCGGGATGGAAGGCCGTGATCTGGTTGTTGTCGAGGTCGGTAGTGATGAACGCCTGCGCGGTGTGCGTGCCGTCGATCACCTTGATGTAGTCGCGTGCCACGCCGCAGGTCGCAAGCCACTCCGCGTACGGCGCGTAATCCTGGCCTACCGTGGCCATCGGAAAGCCGCGGCTGCCCAGCAGTCGCAGGTTATAGGCGATGTTGCCGGCGCATCCACCGAACTCGCGGCGCAACTCGGGGACGAGGAAGCAGACGTTCAGGATGTGGATCTGTTCCGGCAGGACGTGCGCCTTGAAGCGATCCGGAAATCCCATGATTGTATCGTAGGCGATCGACCCGCAGATCAGGGCGGCATGGTCGTTCGGGCGAGGACTTGGGCTCATCGCGACGGTGGTCCGGATGCGCTCAGGCGCCGACCGCAAACCGCGTGCCGTCGTCGGTCAGCTCGAACGCGCCCTCGCGAACGCGAAGGAGCCAGCGCGCGGTTTCGAGACATCCGCCGAAGCAGAAGAAGTGCGGACGCGCGATCGCGGCGTCGTCCCCGCGCGAGTGTACGAGGCCGACGAGCATCTCTTCGGGCGTCATCGTGAGCGGCGCCTGGTGCGTGAGTGCGCTCGTGCTCCTGGTTAGCGCATGCATCGAATTGCCGATCCCGCACCGCATCGCGAAGCGGATCAGCTTGGGCAACAGCGCGGGACCGGCGAGTCCCGCATGCACGGGCAGGGTGATGCCGCGCTCGCGGCCGTGACACACCCATTCCTGGACCGCGCGCGGATGGAAACCGAACTGCGTCACGACGTGCGCGCGCGTGCCTGTACGCGCGGCGAAGGCCTGCTTGGCCGCCAGCGCGTCCCACAGCAGGCCGGGCCCGATCATGCGATGGCCTTCGGGATACGCGACAAAGGCGATGCTGGTGATGCCGCAGTCGACGGTCGCCCCGGTCGCGAGCACGTCGAGCGTGTTGACATAGGGTCCGGCCGGCGAATTGCGATCGCCGGCGGTGAGCAGGATGCGGTCGATGCCGCCGGCGCGGAGTTCGCCGAGCGCGTTGCGTAGTTGCGGCTCGCTGGTGAGTTCGCGGGCGACGAGGTGCGGGTACGCCTGCCAGCCGTACCCGCGGACCGCGAGCGCGGTCCGCGCGACGTACTCCAGCTTCGACAGCGGCGGATGCACGACATAGACGTCGGTCTCCATCGGCAGAAGGTCGGCGAGCTGCGGGAGCAGCGGTTCGTCGTACGGCGTCAGGGCGATCGCGGCGCCGCGGACGAACGCGACGATGCGGTCCTTGAGTTCGCGCGCGGTCAATTCCGGGTCCCCGGCGAGGGCGGCGCTGGGCATGGGTGTGCGAGCTTGGGCGGGGGTGCCGGCAGCCGTCACGGACGCCGCCGCGACACGGTGAACGTCTCGTCGTTGAACCAGAGTCCGCCATGCTTCTGCAGCACGGCCTGCGTCGTGTCGAGGTAGGAGCCGGTGTTGACCACGGGGTCGAGCCGCTCGTCCTCGATCTGGTTGACGTAGATTACGGCGTTCCACGCGGCGAAGAGCGTGGACGTGCCCACGCGCTCGCCGATTTCCGACGGCAGCATGTGCATGTGATAGCGGAACAGCGCGCGATCGTCCGTTGGCGCGACGAGCGAGAATTCGCGCGCGTCGCGGCCGA
>JANXZT010000008.1 GCA_025355395.1 Betaproteobacteria bacterium | reverse complement strand
CGACTGCGCCAATCGCGCGGGGAGCGCCCTTGCACGCCTCGGCTTGGCGCGAGGCGGTCGCGTCTTGATGGTGCTTGACGACGGCCCCGAGTACGCAGCAGCGATCTTTGGCGCCATCCGGGCCGGATATGTGCCCGTGTTGGTCAACACCTTGTCGTCACCCGACCTCGTTGCCTACTACCTGCAGGACAGCGGCGCTGAGGTGGCGCTGCTCGATGCGCGCTTCAGGAACGTTCTTTCGCACCCGGATGTCGCCGCGACCCGATTGCGGCATGTCGTGCATGTCGGCGGTGACGCGCCAATGCCGAGCGACGCGTTGACCAGTCACCACGAGTGGCAGCACTGGATCGAACGGGAGACGGGAACGCTCGCCGCGGTCGAAACGCATCGCGACGAAATGGCGTTCTGGATGTACAGCTCCGGCTCGACCGGCCGTCCCAAAGGCGTCGTTCACCTTCAGCACGACGCGCTCTACACCTATCTGGCCTACGCCCGCGGCGTAATTGGTATCCGGGAGGACGACATCGTCTTCTCGCCGCCGAAGATCTTTTTTGCCTACGGTTTTGGCAACGCATTGACTTTTCCCTTTTGCGCGGGCGCCACAGTGGTTCTCATGCCGGGTCGTCCCGAATCGCAAGCGGTATTCGCGACGATCGAGCGCCACCACCCCACGGTACTCTTTGGTCTGCCCACACTGTACATCGCACTGGCGGCGCATCAGGAAGGCGCGAATCGGGACCTCACCAGCATTCGCATGTGCCTGTCCGCCGCCGAGACCCTTTCTTCAGAGCTCTTCGAGGAATGGCGCCGGCGGTACGGTCATTCGATCGTCGAGGGTCTCGGATCGACCGAAGTGCTGCATATTTATCTCTCCAACACCCCCGCCATGCAAAAGCCGGGCGCGAGTGGGTGCCGCGTGCCCGGCTATGAGTTGCGGCTCACCGACGCGGATGGCAACGAAGTCGATGCGGGGGAATCGGGTGCGCTGTGGGTGCGCGGCGATTCGCAGGCGCCGTGCTATTGGAATCGCCCTGACAAGACCGCGCAAACGATGCGCAACGGCTGGATCTACACCGGCGATCGCTTTCGGCGGGATGTCGACGGTTTCTATTTTTTCGAAGGTCGCACTGACGACCTCGTGAAAGTAAGCGGACAATGGGTATATCCGCTCGAGGTCGAGCGCTGCCTCATGGAGCATCCCCTCGTGCGCGAATGCGTAGTGTTGGCGATCGACGACGAGAACCAGCTGACGACGCTGGCGGCGTTTGTCGCGCTGCGCGAGGGTGCTCGCGACCGCGAAGCGACGACGCGCGAGTTGCAGCGCTTTGTCAAGGACCGGCTGGTGCCTTACAAGTATCCCCGCATCGTGCATTATCTCGACGCCTTGCCAAAAACCGGCACCGGCAAGATCGATCGGCAAGCGTTGCGCTCGGTGCAGAGATCGTGATCACCAAGGCACTGCAGGTTGCCTTTGCTGTTGTACCATTTGCATATCGGATGGGACCTTTGCGCGCGCCACCCTTCCCGGTGCCGGGCCGACCGACGCTATTGGCGCCGCATCGCCGTCCGGAGATCTTGCGCACCGCTCCTGCACGGTTTGCAGGCATTGAACGGAGGTGACCATGGCAAATCCCTTTGTGCACGTCGAGCTCAACACCGGCGATCTACCCACGGCAAAAAAGTTCTACGGAAGTCTTTTCGGCTGGGAGCTCAAGGACATGCCGATGCCAGGCGGTGGCGGCAACTACACGATGATCAGCGTGGGAGAGGGCACCGGTGGTGGCATGATGAGCAATCTTCCGCCCAACACACCGCCGCATTGGATGGCGTATGTCGGCGTGGATGATGTTCGCGCCATGACCAATCGGGCCAAAGAGCTCGGAGCGACGGTGTTGCAGGATGTCCTTCAAGTCGGTGAGTACGGACAGATGAGCGTCATCCGCGACCCCACCGGTGCGGTCGTGGCGATGTGGCAGAACAAGGCCGGCAATTGATCTTTTCCCGTTCGTACGGCTTGTCGCCCGGCGTAGGGAGGGGTAATGTTGGATAGATGCTTACCGGCCAAGTGAAACCGTCCTTGCGTCATTCCCGCGACGGCGTAATCGCAATGCGACACCCCATGGCGGTGGAGCTGCCAATCAGTTGATGCCGGCCATCTGTCTCACGCCGGCAGTTTCGCCGCGAGAACGTCGACCTTCTCTATGGCGGGCGGTGATGCGAAAAGCTCCGACGCCCGCGCCATCAATGCAGCCGCAACTTTGCCCGAAAGGTGCGCCTGCCGGCCTGCCTCGTCTGGGAATGCATCGAAAATCCCGAATGTGGAGGGCCCCAACCGGATCCCAAACCAGGCGATAGTGGACGGTTCTTCCATAACGAGAGGAAGACCACCACGAAGAAACGTCTCGACTTCGGCTTCTTTCCCTGGCTTTGCTTCCAGGCGAACGAATAACGCTACGTTGACCATTTCCTGCGTCCTTTGGCTAGTGACGTCGCTCCGCGCCCTGGTTCGGCGCTCGAGATGTGGACTGACGACTGATTGCGACAGCAACCGCCGCGCCACGGCGAACCGTGACGCGGCAGGCCCGATTTCAATTGCAGGCGTTCGCCAGCGGTTCGCCGCAGTCGATATGTCGGCGATTCCTTCCGTCATGCGGCGTCGGCAGATACGGGAACACCGTGTAGATGCCGTTCGCCGTGAGATTGCTGCCTTCGGCGCCAATGTTGAAGTTCACGCCATCGCCGAGCGGCAGGTTGCCGGTGGCGGTGCCGAGCAGCTTGCCGGCGACGACGCGCAGCGCGACATCCGTCACGTCATCGTTCGGACGTCGCCCGTTGGGCCAGCCTGCGTTATCGGGGGGTGTCGCGAGAGGCCCTAGCCGCTTCTGAGCTGCCGGCAGCGTCGGCGGAATGGCCAGGTTCAGTCGGAGCAGTTCAGCGCAGTCGTTGCCGACGCAAGTGCCCGTTTGCGGTTGCGTCGGATATTTGAGCAACGCGTTGACCAGGTCCTTCCGGTTAGTTGTGGGAACCGGCGCCGGAAGAAACGAGCCGAAACGGATATTGAGGGCAGTCGCGAGGCGCGAATTCAAATAAAAGTCCAGGAACTGCGCTTCATCACTCGGATCGGTGGTGTTCCAACGGTCCTTCGTATCGGTGCCGATGATGAGCTCGTTGACCAGCGGATTCGCCATCCGTGAAACCTGCACCCACGGGCCGGCCTCGACATCGTCCCCGTCGTCCTTCTCCTTGTTCTTGAACACCCTGACCTTTTGCCGCGATGTCGACACATAAGCGCCGATGACGCCACTGGGCTTCGCGGTCACCGCGCTAATCGGCACCTCGATCGCAATGGTGCTGATATTGAAGCCCGAGAACATGTCGTTACCGAATGGGTTCGCGAAGTCGTTGGCGTCTTCGGCAGCCGTCAGAACGGGCGGCGTGCGCCGCAGGTTCAGCGTATCGAACGTCGCACCAAGGTCGATGTAGAAGGTCTCGTCCCGCTGGCCGGCGAACACCTTGCCATCGTTGGCGAGCGGGTAGATACCCTTGGCGGCGAGCGCCTCGTAGTCGGAGGTCGACCCCATGGTCAACGGACCGACACGTGACGGCACCGCGTACATCGGCTTCGTGCCAAGATTGACGCGCTCACCGTTGCGCACCTGCGTTACCGTATAGCTTTGGCGAAGGATGATTCCCTCCGACCCGGGGCCGTCGAGCGCGGTGATCTTCGGCAGCGCCACATAGGACAACGGCAGCTGCAACGGGTTGCGAAATTCGGTCTTGAAGCGAACTTCGTAGACCAGGTCCTCTTTGCCGTTGGCGTTGGTGTCGACGTTGATCTTGTAGAGCACGTCGTCCGCGAAATTGAAGTAGTTCGGCCCGGCTCCCGGCTCCTGCCCCGGGATGACGTTGAGGATGAACACCACCTTGCTGGGATCGGTCCAGCTGCGAAACATGTAGAAATCGGTGTTATCTGCCGCCGGATCGTTGGCGATGAGGGGCGCTTCGCGATGGCTCGCGGCAATCGCGCTCCCCGTCCAGAGCGCGGCGCAGCAGAAGCACGCGCCGATGATGGTTCGCATTATGCGTTGCATACCTTTTCTCCTGATTGAAATCTCCACCGGTCGCCACGCCCGCGGCGACCGGGTATTGCCATGACCCAGGCGGCGCGGAACGCCTTCCGGATCGTCGATGCAACCGCTTTCCGGCTGCGTCGTTTCTGCATTGCGACCGGCACGCGAGCGCCGTTCGCAGGACCGAGAGCCCCACCACCCACCGTCGCAGACGTCAAGTGCCGGATGCCAAGGCCGCAAACAATGGAACATCGAACGCACGCTCGGCGAACCACACGGCCGCGACGGCGGCAATGGCGGCTGATCCTCCCGCCAGCAGCAAGCGCCGGTAGCCCCACGTGGCACGCAGCGCGAAGGCGAGTGGGAGGAACAGCACGACAATGGCAAGCTGGCCGATTTCCACCCCGATGTTAAAGCCGGCAAGCGAGAGTGCAAGCGAGCCGGTCGGCAATCCGAGGTCCCGCAAGGCACCGGCAAAACCGAATCCGTGCAGCAGCCCGAATCCGAATGCCGCAATCCAGCGGCCGTTGGCAACGACCGGAAAGAGGTTGTTGAGCGCCGCCAGCACCACCGACAGTGCAATCGCCGATTCCACCCATCGCGACGGCAGCGACACCATCCCGAGCGCCGCCAGCGACAGCGTGATCGAGTGGGCGAGCGTGAACGCCGTCACGACCTTGGCGACTTCGATGAACGCCGTGCGAAACGAGTCGCGCGCCAGCCACGCGTCATCACGGCGCACCAGCACCGCAGGCAGCAGCAGCGACAGCAGGAAGAGAATGTGGTCGTAACCGAGCCAGATGTGCCAGATGCCTTCGTGCACGTAGGTGGCAAATTGTGCGAGCGGACCCGCGCTATCCCCACCCACGACCCGCTCTGGTGTCTCGGCGCTGAAGACCACGCTTCGGCTCGCTCCGGACTCCACGAAATTCAGGAGGCCGCGATGCTGCGGATCGATGTCGTTGAACAACGTGTAGTGAATGGTCAGGGTCGGCCCCTGCTGCGGACATTGGCCGCCGAACTTGAGGACCGCATAAGTGCCGTCCGTATGGGTATCGACCAAGTGGTCGTTGACCGCCAGCGAACACGCGGCCCCCCCAGACGCGATGCGCAGCCGTCCCAGCGCATACGCATCGATCTCGCTCTGGTGGGACTTGAGCTCGCCCCAGGTAATATCGCCGTCACCGTTGGTATCGAGGCCGATCGCATTCTCGAGATCGCGGAGCGCGATGTCCCACTGGCCTCGCAGTGCCGCACCATCATTCCGCTCGACGGTGAGATAGGCGT
>JANXZT010000503.1 GCA_025355395.1 Betaproteobacteria bacterium | reverse complement strand
GCCAATCTTGGTCTTCGCCGGATCCAGCGTATTCAGGTTGGACGGTACCGCCACCTTGAGCGTGCCCGCGGCCCACGACGGGGCAACCCAACCGAGCCACATCGCAACCAGCGCAACCCCCAAGCCAGTCATTCGTCGCATTTTGCGTCTCCCGCTTAATTGCGTTGATGAAGATCCACCACAAACTTCTGCGCAAGATCCCGGAAGATCTCCCGCATGTCGGTCAATGCCTCAAGCTGCTTGATCGTAGCGAGCAGCGTCCTGGCGTCGCGCGCCGGCAGCGTGCGGCCCGCGCAAACCATGAATTTGGCATCGAGCTCCTCCGCGGTGAGGGGCCGCGCCGCGGTACCTCGCGCCCAGCCGACGAACCTCTTGATCTTACGCCCGTCCACCGTCGAAATGCTTACGACTGCAGCTTCGGGACCGCTCGTCGTGGCCTCGCGTGGAATTTGGTCCTTCCAATTTTCCGCGACGACCATGCGGACCTTCTTCATGGCACGGGAGAGACCCGCGTCCGCCAGGGTCGCTGCTTGCAGATGATCGAGGCTGATATCCCCAAAGACCATCATGCACGCTGCCGCAAACGGCAAGCTGAACTGGGCCTGCTGGCGCGTCAATGGGACGCCATAGGTGAGATTGGCGCCCACGATGGGGGGTACCGTGCAGGTCACCGTCGCGACGTCGGCCTCCTCCAGGCCGTGCTCGCGCAGAATATCGAGCACGCCATCCGCGGCCGCGTGCCCGGACAGGCACAACGGGTATTTCTTTACGTCGATGCCTGGCGATAGCAAACGCCAGGACACGCCGAGCGTCATCAAAGCGGAGCCGTCGAAGCAGTCGCCGTTGAATAGCTTGGCGAGGCCGCGAGGGTCCTCAAAGACGCTCAAGGGACCCGTTGCCCCTCGGGCCGCAAGGGCGGTCGCCGCAACGCCGATCTCGGCGGCTCGTCCGGCCAGGATCGGCTTGGCGTCGGTGCCCAGGCAAGCGCGCATGCCGCCGGTGCCCGCCGCAGCGAAGGCAATGGCATTCGCCGTCTGCGCCGCCGTGAGGCGAAGCGCCTTCGCGGCGCCCGCGGCGGCGCCGATGACCCCCAATACGCCCGTGGTCCACCAGCCCTTGTCGTAGATGCTTTGCGACAGTGCCGAGCCCAACGCGTATTCGACCTCGACGCCGGCGATGAACGCCGTCAACAGGTCCGCGCCGGCAGCCCCGGCGGCCTCGCAAATGGCGAGGACGGCGGGTGCGACCACCGCCGACCCATGAACCACGCCCGCATAGCAGTTGTCGTCGAAGTCGAGGGCATGCGCGGCGGTTGCGTTGGCAAAGGCGGCACCGGACGCGCTGAATCCGCCGGCCGTGCCGAGCACGGTCGACGCTCCTTGGGCATAGGTCGCGACGACGTGGTCGCGAACGAGTCGGCTGACCGACTCGTTCGCACCTCCGACGGCGACTCCGATCGTGTCCACTAGGCAGGCTCCGGCGATGGCTCGGACCGGCGGCGGGACCTGACCCGAATCGAGCCGGGCTACCCAGTTTGCCAACTGTTGCGCGATCGTCTCAGTGCCCATTCGATCCGTCAGTTCGTTGCGAGCTTCCGGCCACCGCGTGCGATGGCCGTCGGCAATCAATTCGTCGTCAGGAACGGCACCGTGAGCCCCTCGACGCCGGCCGTCTTGATGGCTTCGTTGTAACCCGCGTCGGCGTGCCGAAAGATCGCGAGTGCCGAATCGTTGTCGAAGAAGCCGATGATCTTCCTGTCCGTTTCCTCGGAACCGTCACACGCCAGGGCCAATCCGGCGTGCTGCGAGTAGCCGATCCCGACGCCGCCAGCATGATGGATCGACACCCACGTCGCCCCAGAGGCGCAATTCAGCAGCGCGTTCAACATGGCACCGTCCCTAAATGGCATCCGGTCAGCCGATCGCCCGTTCTTTCACCCGCACCGTGGCGAGCGCGGCGTCCACCGCCGCAGCCAACCGGCGCACGATCTCGTCGATGTCCTCCGGTGTGGCCACGAAGGGCGGCGCGATCAGTACGTGGTCGCCGCTCTTGCCATCCACCGTTCCGCCCATCGGATACACCATCAGTCCCCGCGCCAGCGCTTCCGACATGATCCGCGCATGCAGACGCAGTGTGGGGTCGAATGGGCGCTTCGATGGCTTGTCCTCGACCAGCTCGATCGCCATGAACAGGCCGCGCCCGCGGATGTCGCCGATGTGCGGATTGGCGTCGAAGCGCGCATGCAACTGCGCCGCCAGATGCGCACCGAGTGACTTCACCGCGTCGACCAGGTGGTCGCGCTGCAGCACCTTCTGCACGGCCAGCGCCGCCGCGCAGGCGACCGGATGCCCGAGATAGGTGTGGCCATGGTGGAAGAACCCGCTGCCCTTCTTCAGCGCGTCGATGATGCGCTCGTGCACCAGCACGCCCCCGATCGGCTGGTAACCGCCGCCCAAGCCTTTGGCGATCGCCATCAGATCGGGAACGATGCCCTCCTGCTCGACCGCGTGCAACGTGCCGGTGCGCCCCATGCCGCACATCACTTCATCGGCGATTAGAAGGATGCCGTGGCGGTCACAGAGCTCGCGAATGCGGCGGAAATAACCCGGGACCGGCGGCAGGCAGCCGGCGGTCGCGCCGCCGACCGTTTCGGCAACGAAGGCGATGACGTTGTCCGCGCCGAGTCGGCCGATCGCCTCCTCCAGTTCCGCCGCCAGTCGCGCACCGTAGGCTTCGGACGATTCGTCGGCGCGGCGATCGCGGTATTCATAACACGGCGACACGTGAGTCACACCGATCAGCAGCGGCGCGAATTGTTGGCGTCGCCATTCGTTGCCGCCGACGGCGAGGGCGCCCAGCGTGTTGCCGTGATAACTCTGTTTGCGGGCGATGAAGTGCCGCCGCTGCGGCTGTCCGATCTCGACGAAGTATTGACGCGCCAATTTGAGCGCCGCCTCGACTGCCTCCGACCCGCCCGAAACCAGATACACATGCGAGATGCCGGCGGGCGCATGGTCGATCAGGTTGTCGGCCAGCTCCTCGGCGACCGGGGTCGAAAAAAAGCGGGTGTGCGCGTAGGCCAGCCTATCGATTTGCGCGTGCATCGCCTTCAGCACGTCCGGGTGGCCGTGCCCGAGACACGATACCGCGGCGCCACCCGAGGCATCGAGATACTCCTTGCCCGTCGCGTCGATGATACGGATCCCGCGACCGCCCACGGCGAGCGGTAAGGTGCCGCGAAGCTGGCGATGCAGGATGTGGTTCATGGCGACGTGCTCCTCAGGATGATGGTGATCGCGCGTTTCGGTGGTGCTCGATTTACATTCCCACATCCGCCGTATCGGTCTTCCGCGCGCCCGTTGCGCGTTTAGCCTTTGGAGCTGCAGCGTCGAAATAGTTGGCGCGAACCGCGGCGCCCATCAGGTTGACGAACAAGCGACCGGCGGTGATGCTCGAGATGCGATTGACGTCGGTGCTGGGCGTGATTTCCACCACGTCCATGCCCACTACCCGCCCCTTGCGCACCAGACCGTGAATGAGCTTGCGCGCCTGGTGGAAAGTCACGCCACCGGGCGCCGGCGCGGCGACGGCGGGCATCACCGAGGGGTCCATGCCGTCAGCGTCGATGGTCAGGTAATACTGGCCGCCATCCGGAATGCGCTCGAGGATCGCATCCATGCCGACGTCGTGCAGTTCGTAGGCGGTGATGATCTTCGCGCCATAGGCGAGTGCGGCCTTGACCTCTTCCGGCCGAGCGCTTCCCTGCGAGCGGATGCCGATCTGGAAAATTTCGCCGATATGGTCCATTTCCGATGCCCGTCGAATCGGGCTCGAATAACCGTCCGGCACTCCGTTGACCTCGTCGCGCCAATCGAGGTGAGCATCGATATGCACCAGCGTAATGGGGCCCCGGCCTTCGAATGCGCGCAGCACCGGGATCGGTACGCCGTGATCGCCGCCGACGGACAGCGGAATCGCACCCGCCTTCAGGATCTTGCGCATCACTTGCTCGGCGCGCAGGTAGTGGCCGGCGAGATCCCGCGCGTCGCCCGGGACATCACCACAGTCAACGAGCCTGATGTCGCGGCCGTCGAAGATGGGGCCGCCGACATCGAAATCGAAGCGCTCGAGATTGCGCGAAATGCGGTCGCTCGCCTGGCGCACGGCGGTCGGGGCGCGTGTCTGGTCGTTAGTGACTTCTTCGATGGTATACGGCGAACCGAAGGGCAGACCGAGAAACGCAAAGTGGGCATCGAGCTTGTCGAGATCGTCGGCCAACGTCGAAAAGAGAAACGTCTTGTGGCCGTGCTTCGGTGCGATGGTAAGAGGCTTGGTCATATCAGGTCCTTGATAGGGGAGGTGAATGGATGGGGGCTATCGCCCGATCAGCGTTTCCTGGTCGGCGGCAGGATCGACACCATTTCGAAAAGCAGCTGGGCGCCGAGATACGTGGTGAGATTGGCCACATCATGGATCGGCGACACTTCGACCAAGTCGAAGCCGACGATGTCGGCGGCGAGCGTGTGCACGGCGCGCAACGCTTCGACCGCCTCGAAGCTGTTGGGGCCGAAATGCTCCGGGCTGCCGACACCGGGAGCCGACGCGGCGTCGACGAAATCGATGTCATACGTCACATACACTTTGTGTCCCTTGAGCCGTTCCAGTCG
>JANXZT010000486.1 GCA_025355395.1 Betaproteobacteria bacterium | reverse complement strand
CTTCGCCATGGCCTCGCGCGCCAGCGCCTCGGCTTGAACGAGCTTCAGTCCGACCTGCGGATGCTGCTTCAGGAACGCGGGCCGCACCGCAGTCAGGCCGGGACAAACGCCTCCAGGCGGCGTGTATTCTTCGTCGAAGCTCACGACCGGAAAGCCCTCCGACTTGAGCTGCAGCGAAAAGGGAGGCCACGCAACGCCGGCGTCGATGGAGTTGCTCAGGAATGCGTTGCGGAACAGCGGAGCGGGTATGTTGACCACGTTCAGCTTGCTGTAGTCGACGCCCACCTGCTTGGCCATTAGATACAGTGAGACCTGAGCGCAGGTGCCCGACGCGGCGCCGATTTTCTTGGCCTTGGCGATATCCTTGTACGACTTGACGTCCGACTTCGAATCGACGACCAGCCCTTCGCCGGCAGCGTTGTTCGCTTCCCAGAAGATGAACTTGAGCGGAATATTCTGACCGAGCGCGAAAGTCAGCGCGAGACCGGCCGTCACGACGTCGAGGCTTTCGCTTTTCAGCCCGGCGAGCAGCGGAGCGCCGGACTGAAAGAAGAAAAAGTTTGGCTTTAGTCCGACCTTTTCAAACAGTCCGAGGTCCTGGGCCACGAACACCGTGACGTGATCCGCGGTCGGGATGCCGTAATTGAACTCCAACGGCGCGTCTGCAGCTTTTATCTGCGCCGCCACGGGATTGCACACGAGCGCTGCGCAACCCAGCACGGCGGCAAATACGCGTCTTGGCTTGATCATGTCGTCCTTTCTCTTCCGGTGGCTGCGGTCAATGCGCGGCAACGACTTCGTCGCCCTCGACTTCGCTTTGCACCGCCAGAATAAGGTCGTGCTCGAGGCGGGTGAATTCCGGCGAACCGAGGAACTCGTAATCGCGTGGCTTCGGTGCGTGTACGTGAACCTCGCGCTTGACGCGTCCCGGACGCTTCGTCATCGCGATGACACGATCGGAAATGAAAATGGCTTCGCCGACGTCATGGGTGATAAACAGGATCGTAGGACGGAAGTGTGCCCAGAGGCGCAGCAGCAGCTTCTGCATCAGCAGCCTCGTCTGGTAGTCCAGTGCGCCGAACGGCTCGTCCATGAGCATGATGTCAGGCTCGTTGATGAGCGCGCGCGCGATCTGGACGCGTTGCTGCATTCCGCCCGAGAGCTGGTAGGGATAGTGACGCTCGAAGCCCTTTAGTCCGACCTCTTCGAGCAGGCGCATCGCGCGCGGCTCGTATTCCTTGGGCGGGTCACCCCGGCATTTCACCCCGAGCACGACGTTGGCCAGTACGCTCAACCACGGAAACAGCGATGGCTGCTGGAACACGACGCCGCGGTTGGAGCCGGGGCTCGTGACGACCTGCCCGTCGACGCTCACTGTACCAGACGACGGCGTCTCGAATCCCGCGAGGATGTTCAGCGCAGTCGATTTGCCGCAGCCGGTCGGCCCGACTATCGAGACGATCTCGGCGGGAGCAAGATCGAAGTTGAACGAGTCGAGGGCCAGCGTCCCATCTGCTTGCCCGCCTTTGCCCGGATAGAGCTTCTGCACCTCGACGAAGGATATCTTGGGGCGCCTCACCGGGGCTTCGCGCGCGGCTGTTTCCGTTTGCATGTAACGCTCCTCTCGCATGCCGCTGCGCACTACGCGGGCGGCACCCCCTCGACGACGATGATGTTCGACCGGGAAGCCTTTTGGCGTACTCGCCTGGCCGGTGCGTACTCTGGCGAGTTCACCCACGCCTTCGCCTGCGCAACGCTCGGAAACTCGAGAATCACCAACCGCTTCGGCGACCAGGTCCCTTCGAGCGTTTCCATTTGACCGCCGCGGGCGAGAAAGCGGCCGCCGTATTGCACGACCGTCGCGGGAGACAGCTTCTTGTACTCGTCGAGCAACTGCGGGTCGGTGACTTCCATGTCGTTGATGACGTATGCGACCATGCGCGCCTCCCTCTTATGACTTCGCGGCAGCAGGGCGAATCTTGATGCCCAGCTCCTTCTCGCGCAGGAACATCAGCGCGGCGGTATCGCGTTCGCCGAGGCCCATTTTCATGGCGCGCTCGAGCGTGGCCTGCGCACCGGCACCGACCAGCGCTTCGAATCCTTGCTTCTTTGCAAGCTCCACGGCGAGCCGCACGTCCTTCCCGGCGAGCTTGATCATGAAGCCGGGGCTGTCGTCACCCTTGAACGCCTTCTTCGGCATCGCGACGCCGAGCTGGGCATTCCATCCCATCGTCGTCTTCATCACTTCGATCATCAACTCCAGCGTCAACCCGCACTTCGCGCCGATGGCAAGCGCTTCGATGTTGGCCACCATTATCGTGGTTGCGAGCAGGTTGTTGGTGATCTTCATCGCGTGACCCATGCCGGGACCCCCGCAATAGAACGTCTCGCTGCCCATGCGGTTGAGCACCGGCTTCACGCGCTCGATCACGTCAGGATCACCTCCGACCATTAGCGTCAGCGTGCCGCTCGCGGCGTGCTCGGACGTCTTGCCAACGGGCGAGTCCACCATGCCGATGCCGCGCTTTTTCAGTTCGGCGCCGATGCGCTGCGACGTGTACGGGTCGATGGTGCTCATGTCGATTACCACACCGCCTGCGCGCAATCCCTCGGCGACGCCGTTGGGACCGAGAATGACCTGCTCGACGTGGTGCGGCTCGGGTAGCATCGTCACAACTACGTCGCTGGCCGCTCCGACCTCGCGCGGCGTCGCCGCAGACTTGGCGCCCAGGTCGGTCAGGCGCTTGACGGCGTCGGCGCTTACATCGTAGACGGTTAGCGGATGACCGCCCTTCAGGAGATTTTGCGCCATGGGTCTGCCCATGACGCCGATTCCGATGAAGCCCACTTTCAACATGATTGCTCCTGTGAAACGATTGCGCGCGACACCTATGCTCGGTATTGGCAGGCTGTCACACGGTGTGGAAAGGCGGACGTCCCCGCCTGGTTACTTGCAATGCCAAATAATGAGTTTCGGTCCCGATCGGGGTCAGGTTCGCTCAGCCCATCGGTCCATTTCCCAGAGCGGCAGTCCGCGAAGGTCGCGGGTATCGGTGCGAACGAATTCAGCATGGGCGGGTTTCGAACCAAGGATCTCGTAAGCCTGCTTGACCAGTGGCGCAGTACGCGCGAAGGCGTTTTTTACCTGTTTCCAATTCAACGGCTGCTCGATGACCTTGTTGTCCACCATGTACTTCGACGCTTCGAGGACCGCCCGCGCGTCGTTCTCTGTAGGCCAGGACCAGCCGCGGGAAAAAAGAACGTCGTCCTTGACCACCTTGGCACCTGGCTCGGGCTCGAGCTTCCAGTAGTCCTTTACGAGCTGCGACACCGCGCCCGCGTCCATCGCGGTCAGCGCCGCTACCGCTTCTTGCTGTGCTACAAGGAAGGCGACGACGATCTTCGGATGCTGCTCGGCGATTGCGTTACGCAATATCCAGAACGACCGATGCAGGTAGTACCCGTCGGGGAAGAAAGGCGATTTCTTCACGGAGGGGATCAGGATGCCGGCGCCCTTTCCAAGCGGACCCTCGTAGTAGTCTTCGGTGTATCCAAACGAATTCATGATCGCGACCGTGCCGGTGCTCTGGGCCGCCAGGTAGGCGGGATAGATCGTGCAGGTCGCATCAACCCCGGTCGGCACCGATGCTGCCTGCGCGTGGGTCGGCATGTTGATGAATTTGATGTTGGATGCCTTTGGATCGGCACTGCCGAGCTCATACCGCATCATCTGCGTGAGCGCGCTTTGCGGATCACCGCCAAGCGATACCCCCACCGTCTTGCCGCGCAGATCCTGGATGGTGCGAATGGGCGAGCCCTTCCGGGTCGTGATCAAGAAGCGGAGGTGTCCTTCGCCCACCACGGCCAGGCTGATAGGCAACCCGGCCGCAATCGCGCGAACGATCGGAGTGTTGCCCCACATGCCGATATCGAGGTTATTGCCCACCATTGCTTCGACCATTGGCAGCGCGGTCGGATACTCGCGCCAGTCCACCGTAACGTCGTAGCCCAGTTCGGCTGCGCGCTTCTCGAACAGCTTGTTGGCGATCATGTACTGCGTCATGGGCGAGTTGCCCGCAGCCCAGGGAATGCGCCCGACCGAAATCTTGAGGGCCTGACGGGCGCCCTGCGCACGCGCGACGCGGGGCGCTCCGAGAATCGCGGTGCCTGCGACCGCAGCGCCGCCCAGCAGCAGGTCGCGCCGAGCCTTGCTGAATTCACTTCCCGATGTCTTGGACATTGATACTCCTCTAGTTCGCGTTGGTGATGTCTGCGTTCGTTACTCGACTTTTTCGACTGCCGTCGCCTTCGGGCCAGCGGGCGCTTCCGTGCCGTCGATCGCCCGGTAGGCCTCGTCGCGGATCAGGTCCCAGATCTCATCGGAGAGCTGGCCGAAGCGCGGATCGGCGCGAATATGCTCGGATCGAGGGCGTGGCAGATCGACCGGGATGATGGCCTTCACTCGCCCGGGGTGCGTGCTCATCACCACGACGCGGTCGCCGAGAAACACGGCCTCCTCGATATCGTGGGTGATGAAGATCGCGGTCTTGCGCTGCTCGCGCGGTGCGGTTTCGCCCCAGATGCGCAACAGCTCGACCTGCAGGATCAGCCGCGTCTGCGAATCGAGGGCGCCGAGCGGCTCGTCCATCAGCAGGATATCGGGCCCGTTGGCAAGGAGGCGCGCAAGCGCGACACGCTGGCGCATGCCGCCCGAGAGCTGGTGTGGATATTTCTTCTCCGAGCCATTGAGCCGGACGAGGTCGACGAAATGACGGATGCGCTTTTCGCGCTGCTCGCGCGTGAGGCCCTCCCCCGGCGTGCCGTAGTTCAAGCCGAATCCGATGTTGTCATGCACGCTCATCCATGGCATCAACGCATAGTCCTGAAACATCACGCCGCGGTCTGCGCCCGGCGCGACAATTGGTGCGCCGTTCGCCTCGATCGTTCCGGACGTAGGCGTATCGAGTCCCGCGATCAGGTTCAACACCGTCGACTTGCCGCACCCCGACGGACCGACGATGCAGACGAATTCGCCGGTCTCGATGTCGAGATTCACATCAGTCACCGCAGTGGTGAGCTGGCCCGTGCGCGGAGCGATAAAATGCTTCGCCACGTTCCGGAGGCGCAGCTTGGACATGGCCGTCTCTTGGTTCATGGGTTAGTGTCTCCAGGGCATGAGCCGATACTCCACGAAGCGGAACAGCCGGTCGATCAAGAGTGCGACGACGCCCACCACGATCATGCAAACGACGATCGCGTTGAGATCGATGCTGTAGGCGTAGAAGACGAACATCATCTGGCCGATGCCGCCCGACCCCCCGCCGCCGGACTTGGCGCCGACCCCCAGCTCGGCGGCAATGATCGCCGTCCACGCGACGCCCATGGCCAGGCGCGAGCCGAGCATGATGCTGGGCAGCGCTGCGGGCAGGATGACCCGCGCGAGGATCCGCGCCCGAGGTACCCCCATGGTCATCGCGGCCAGCACGAGCTTGCGGTCCACGCGGCTCACGCCGTGCACGGTGTTCACGAGCAGCGGAAAAAAGGCGGCATAGGTCACGATCGAAAGGGCGGCCGGAGTTCCCGTGCCGAACCACAAGATCGCCACCGGCAGGATCGCCATTGGCGCGATGGGGCGGAAGCTTTCGACGATCGGATCGAAGATATCGCGGATGCGGCGATTCGACCCCATCAGCAGGCCGAGCACGACGCCGCACACCAGTGCCAAGCCAAAGCCGACCACCACTCGGCCAAGGCTCTGCAACGTGGCGCCGATCAGACCGCCGTTGCTGACAAGATCGACGAACGTGGTGGCGACGTGGGTGGGCGAGGGCGACCGGGGATCGGTTGCGAGCGTCATCGCCCAGAGCTGCCATGCGAACACGAGCAGTGCCGGCACGAGCGTGGCCTCGAGCACGCTGTTCCAGTGCGTTCTGTTGGGAGCGGCAGCGGTACGGGTGGTCATGCCAGTTCCATCCCTTCTGCCCAGGGCGTGAGCCAGCGCTGTAGAGCGCGCAGGGCGAGATCGCACAGGTAACCGACGATGCCGATCACCACTATGAAGCCGTACACCTTCGGAGTCATCAGAAGCTGGCGATACCATTCGATCGCGAAGCCGAGGCCGCTTGGCGAGCCGATCAACTCGGCCGCGATGATCGCCGCCCAGGCACCCGCGAAGGCGAGCCGGAAACCCACCATCACCGTCGGCAGCGCGGCGGGCACGATGACGTGGCGCAGCATCGCCCTGCGGCCCACACCCATGGTGCGCGCGGCGTTGACCAGCTTGCCATCGACGTGGCGAACGCCTGCAATGGTGTTGAGCAACAGCGGGAAGAACGCGACATACACCATGATGAACACGGGCAGCACGTCGCCGACGCCGAAAATGAACAGTCCGAGGGGAATCCACGCGATCCCCGAGATGGGCCGCAAAAGCTCGACCACGGGATCGAGATAGGCGTTCGCCTTGGGGCTCAAGCCCATGAAGAATCCGAGCGGAACCGCGAGCAGCACGGCGACGACGAGGCTGATCGCCAACCGCGTTGTGCTGATGAGCGCGTGATCGAAGAGTTCGCCGTCGGCGCCCAGGCTGATGAGTGCTGCGGCAACACGTAGCGGCGACGGCAGCTGGATCGGGTTACCGACCCACGCCGCCAGCAGATACCACAGGGCGAGGAACGCGGCGAACGAGCGAACCGCGATGAACGCTCGCGTGCTCACGATGCGGCGGATCGCGCCGGGTTTGGTCGCCGTCGGCAGAGCTGGCGCCGCGTCTGGCTCGCTCCGTTGACTGGACGCCGGGTCGTCCACCCCGGCCGCGCGGCTGACCCCTTGCTCCGGGACACGATGATTTGTGACGTTCATCGTCATCACGTGGGGTGCTCGCCGAGGCGCGCGGCTACTTGGTGACGGCGAGGAAGCCGCCGTCGACGTAAAGAACATGACCGTTGATGTACGCGCCGGCGTCCGAGGCGAGCAGCAGCGCCGGGCCGCAGAGGTCATCCGGCGTCCCCCAGCGTCGGGCCGGCGTCCAGTCGCGAACGAAGTCGTGGAATTCTTTGTTGCTTGCCATGCTGAACTCGGTCGCCGTGTAGCCGGGCGCCAGCGCGTTGACCGTCACGCCGGTACCTGCGAGATCCGCGGCGAGCGCGCGTGTAAACGCGGCGAGCCCACCTTTCGCGGTGACGTACGGGACGAGATTCGGCCGCGACACGTGGTTCATGATCGAGCTCATATTGATGATCCGCCCCGATCCCTGCGCGACCATCAGCCGCGCGGCCTGTTGCGCGACCGTGAAGCATGCGGTGAGGTCGGTGTCGATTACGCGCCGCCACTCGTCCTGCGTCAACTCGAGGAAAGGCTTGCGTACGATAATTGCCGCATTATTGACGACGATGTCGAGACGTCCGAAGCGCTTCATTGCGTCCTTGAACGCCCGGTCGACCGCACTGGCGTCCGTGACGTCGAACACCAGCGCCGCTGCGTCGGCACCGGCGCGGCGCAGTTCCTCGACGCGTTGCGCCACCGCTTCGTTGCGGTCGGCCAGAATCAGGCGGGCGCCGGCGGCGGCGAAGCCGTGGGCCAAGCCCGACGCGATCCCGCCGGCGCCGCCCGTGATCAGCGCGACTTTGCCTTCGAGCGAAAATAACGTCGCGGGCGACAAATGTCCGAACATCAACGCTCTCCTCCTGGTGGGGCGGTCCGCCGCAGCCTTCGGGCCACGATGTCCACCTCAGATTCTCAGCAATCTTTTGCCGCAGCATCACCGCCGCCCAAGCTTAACCTGCCATGGACGGCGACGCCGCATCGGATAGACAGCGGCCATGGCAATCGGAATGTTAGTTCCGCACCGGCGTTGCCGCAATTAGTATTTAAGCAATCGCACCTTCGCATCGCGCGAAGGCGGCCGGCCCGCTGCACCCCCGGCCGTGCGGCACAACGTATGCGGGCGTCGTGGCGCGGCGGCAACACGCCGCATTCCGGGGCCGCCTGCGTGGGCAACCGGTCGCAGGCGGGCCGCCTTCGTGTATCACGAAGGCGCGCTTGCCTAGTTTCCAATATCAGGGCCGGGCCGCGACAGGGATAATCGCGCACTGGCATCCAGCAAATGAATCAAACCAAGTCTCGGCAATGACAACGCTGTTGCGCGTCGGCGAACAGACCGACATCCTGGGCGAAAGCCCGCTGTGGCACGAGATCGAGCAGGCGCTGTACTGGGTCGACATCCGCCGGCCGGCCCTCCGGCGCTTCGATTACGCGAGCGGACGCATCGACACTTGGACCCTGCCAGACCTCGTGGGCTGCATCGCCCTCTGCGACGACGGCCGGCTGCTCGTGGCGCTGACGGAGCGGATCGCGGCGTTCGACCCGGCGACCGGAAGTCTTGCCACGATCGCGACGCCGCCCACGCACATACCTGGGCATCGCTTCAATGACGGGCGCTGCGACCGGCAGGGTCGCTTCTGGGTCGGCACGATGCACAACATCACCCGCGCGCCGGAAGGCGTGCTGTATCGACTCGATCATCGGCGCCAGCTCGCCGCGATGCATTCCGGCGTCTGCATTCCGAACAGCCTGGCCTGGAGCCCGGATGGGCGCACGATGTATTTCGCCGATTCGCTGCTCTACACGATTTTCGCCTACGACTTCGATCCGATCTCCGGCGGCATGAGCGGCAAGCGCGTGTTCGCGACGAGCCAGGCTCCTGCGTTTCCAGACGGTTCGACCGTCGATGCTGAAGGCTACCTGTGGAACGCCGAGTTTAATGGCTGGCGGGTGGTGCGCTACGCGCCCGATGGCCGAATCGACCGCATCATCGAGGTGCCCACGCATCGACCGACGTGCTGCGCATTCGGCGGCCCAAACCTTGATATCCTTTACATAACCACTGCGAGTCAGCAAATGTCGGCTGACGAACTCGAGAGACAACCGCTCGCGGGCGGCTTACTTGCGGTGGACGTCGGCGTTTGCGGACTGGTTGAGTCGCGTTTTCTGGATTCAAGAACCGCGTCCGCGGAGTGACTTACATGAAATCGATCAAACCGGTATCCATAGAAGCCTTCGCCTATCGCGTCCCGATCGGTACGCCGATCAAAGTTTCGTTCGGAACGTTTCGTGATCGGCCGATGGTCCTCGTCCGGGTGGTCGACAGCGACGGCGCAGAGGGCTGGGGCGAAGCGTGGTGCAACTGGCCCGCGGTCGGCGCCGAGCATCGTGCGCGTCTTGCGAACGACATTGGCGAGCGGCTGATCGGACGCACGCTCGAGTCGCCTGACCAGGCGTTCCGACAGCTCACCGCCGAGCTTGAGGTGATGGTGTTGCAGACCGGCGAGGTCGGCCCGATCGCGCAGGTCATCGCGGGCATCGACATTGCGATGTGGGACCTCGCCGCGCGCAAGCAGGACCTGCCGCTCTATCGTGCTCTTGGCGGCGCGCCGCGCGAAAGCGTGCCGGTGTACGCGACGGGAATCAATCCTGACCAGCCGGAGCGTTTCGCGGCGGCGCGTTACGCGGAAGGCCATCGCGCATTCAAGCTCAAGACCGGCTTCGACAACGCGCGCGACCTGCGCAACCTCCGCGCGATGCGGGAGGCGGTGGGCGAAGCGGCCGTGCTCACGTGCGATGCGAACCAGGCGCTGTCGGTTGAAGCGGCGATCGAGTTCGCGCGCGGGGCTGCGCCGATCAATCTGCAATGGTTCGAAGAGGCGATCCGCGTGGATGCGCCGCCCGGACACTGGCGCGCGCTCGCCGACGCCTCGCCGATTCCGCTTGCCGGTGGCGAGAACTTACAGGGCCGTCAATTTGACGACGCCATTGCGGACAACGTGCTGCGCGTGCTGCAACCCGATGTCACGAAGTGGGGCGGAATCACCGGCAACTTCCACGTCGCGCAGGCGGCCGTGGCCGCGGGCAAGCGCTACTGTCCACATTTCTTCGGCGGTGGAGTCTCGATTCTTGCGTCGCTGCACCTGCTCGCCGCGGCTGGCGGCACCGGCCTCCTCGAATACGATTGCCATCCCAATGCCGGACGCGAGCTGGTCGTCGGCGCGCTGTTGCCCGTCACCGACGGCCGGGTGCCCGTGCCGCGGGGCGCGGGGCTCGGCGCTGCACCGGACGTTGCGGGTCTGCAGCAGTTCCGCACGTGGCCACCGCGACACTGAGCTTCAAGCCGGGACTCGCATGAATCCATTCGAGCAGGACCCCACCGCGCTTCGCGTTGGTTTCATTGGCGCCGGCCGCCTTGGCACCGCGTTGGCCTGGAGCTTCGCCGAGCACGGACTGCGCGTCGTCGCGGTCGCCAGCATGATTCCCTCCGATGCGGAAAAACTGGCCGCGCCGATCACCGGCTGTTCTGTCGTAGCGAATGGTCAGCAGGTGGTCGACGCTTGCGACCTCGTGTTCGTCACGACGCCCGACGGTGCGATCGCCGCCACCGCTGCGCAGGTGCAATGGCGGCGAGGTGTCGCGGCCGTGCACTGCAGTGGAGTCACAGAGATCGCGGCGCTCGACAGCGCGGCGCGCGGCGGCGCGATGACCGGGGGCTTCCATCCGATGCAAACCTTCGGGGACCCGGCGGCGGCGGTGCGCTCGCTTCCCGGGTGCACAATCACCATCGAAGCGCAGGAGCCGTTGAACACGACGCTCGTCGGATTCGCCCAGCGGCTCGAGTGCCGCGTCAACCGCCTCCCGCCCGGCATGCGCGGCCGCTACCACGCCGCCGCCGGTTACACCTCGCAATTCATCAATGCCCTGTTCGCGGAGGCATCGACGATCTGGCAATCGTGGGGCGCGTCCGAAGAAGACGCGGTGCGGGCGCTGCTGCCGCTGGCCCGCGGAACGCTGGCGTCCATCGAATCGGCGGGACTCGCCGGAGGCATGCCCGGACCGGTGTCGCGCGGCGATGTCGGGTCGATCGAAAAGCACGTCGAAGCGCTGTCATCACTTGGACCCGAGGTTATGGAGTTTTATCGTATCGTGTGCGACCGCACGATTCCGCTGGGGATACGACGCGGCGCGATCGATGACGAATCAGCGGCTCGCTTGCGCCAGATTCTGCGGCGATAGCGCAGTCACGCGCTCACGCGACCGCCCGCACGACATCGGTCACGGTTCCATCGCGATATTCCACGACAGCGACGATACGCTCTTCACGCGACTTCTGATGCGGCCGCGACGCACCGTGGCCCGCCATGTTTCTGAGGTGCTCGATCGGCACGACTTGCAGGCCACCCGCCACCAGCCGGTGGCGAAGCTCTCCTCGCCGCGGATTAACCGCGACGCCTGCCTCGGTAACCAGCACGTCGATCGTCTCGCCGGGCGTAGTCAAGGTCGTGACGTGGTCCACGACCTTGGGGTAGCCGCCCGCGTTTAGCCGCGTCGTAACGATAGCAAGCTTCGCCCCCGCCGCCGCGTCGGCGTGCCCGCCCGAGCCACCCATGATGATACCGTCCGTCCCGGTCGTGACGTTGACGTTGAAGTCGAGGTCGATCTCGGCGGCACCGAGAATCATCGCATCGAGCTGGTTGACCACGGCGCCGCGATTGTGCGGATTGGCATACAGCGATGCACTCATTCCCAGATGCGCCGCGTCGCGCCGGTACGAATCGACGGCGGAAAGATCGAAGCATTGCACGTCGAAGAGTGCGCGGAACAGGCCGGCATGGAACATGTCCACGATCGCGCCAGTGATGCCACCCGATGCAAAGCTGCCACGGATGTTCCGCCGTTGCATCACGTCTTTCACGGCCGCGGCTACCGCGAGCGATATGCCACCGGCCCCGGTCTGGAAAGAAAAGCCATCGATGAGAAGCCCCGAAAGCGAGATCACATCGGCCGCGGTGCGCGCGATTTGCAGCCCGACGGGATCGGTGGTCGGGCGTGTGGTCCCGGATGCGATGCCGCGCGGGTCGCCGATCGAGTCCACGGCGACGATGAAATCGACATGGTCCTGCGTGATGTCAATCGGGCACGCCGGGTAGCGCACGAGGTTGTCGGTGATCGCGACGACCCAACGCGCGCACTCGACGTCGACGGCGGCGTAACCCAGGCTGCCGCACGCCGACGCGCCGTCCACACCATTGATGTTTCCATATGCGTCGGCGGTCGGTGCGCCGACGAACGCGACATCGATGCGCAGATCGCCCGACTGGATGGCTCGGGCACGGCCACCATGCGTGCACATGGTGGCCGGCTTTTTCAGTGCACCGCGCGACACCGCGTCTGCGACCGGACCCACCATGTAGGCCGTGTGGATGCCCGTGACAACCTCGCTGTCCAGGTACTGCAACAGCGGCGCGTGCACGGGAAAGAGCGAGCTCGGCGCGATGGTGATGTTCTTAAGTCCCGCACGGGCGATCTCCGCGATGACCATCTCAAGCACGTGGTCGCCGTTGCGCAGGTGATGATGAAACGAGATAACGGCGCCGTCCTTGAGTGCGCACGCTTGGATAGCTGCGCGAATGCTCGGCAGCATTTTCGATTCGCCGGGCACGGCGCTGCGCATCCTGACTGCGGCATTCTCGAACTCACCGAGGTTGTCGAACGCCCCCGTGAACGCTCTGACATCGCCGTAGTCCGTGACTCGACGAGGAAGCGTTCGCAATCCGGCGTTACGTGTCTCGAGCGGGTTCTCGTCGCGCATGGCGGTCAACCGTGGAAGTGCACCAGCGTCTTGGTGGTGCTCATTTCTTCCAGCGCCAGGAAGCCTTTTTCGCGCCCATGGCCGCTCTTCTTGACGCCGCCAAACGGCAATTCGACACCGCCTCCGGCGCCGTAGCAGTTGATGAACACCTGTCCACAACGCACTGCCTTGGCCACGCGCTGCTGGCGTCCGCCGTTCTCGGTCCACACCGCTGCCAGCAGGCCGTACTCGGTGCCGTTGGCAAGCGCGATCGCGTCGGCTTCGTCTTCGAAGGGGAAGGCAGCGAGCACCGGACCGAATACCTCCTGCTGCGCCAATGCGCTGTCGCGCGGCACGTCGCCGAAGAGCACCGGACGAACGTAATAGCCGCCGCCGGGCAGTCCCGCGGCCAGTTGGCCTTGTGCCAATATCGGCGTGCCGGAACGCTTCGCTGCCTCGACCATCGCGTTGATGCGATCCAACTGGCTGCGGTTGACCACAGGGCCGCAATCGAGATCCATGTCGGGGGTTCCGACCTGAACTGCGCGGAAACCTTCCGCCACCTTCTCGACGAAATCCTTGTAAATCTTTCTCTGCACCAGGAGGCGGCTTCCCGCCGTGCATGTCTGGCCAGTGTTCTGGATGATCCCTTTTACGACGCTCGGTAGCGCTCGTTCGAGATCGGCGTCCGCGAAGACGATCTGCGGCGACTTGCCGCCGAGTTCCAGCACGCACTTCACCGCGTTTCGCGCCGCCGCCTGCTGTACCAGCGTACCCACTTCGTTGGAACCGGTGAACGTCACGAAATTGACGCCCGGGTGGCCGGCCAAGGCCGCACCTGCTTCGTGGCCGTAGCCGGTGACGACGTTGAGCGCGCCATCCGGCAATCCGGCTTCGACGGCGAGCTGGGCGACCTTGAGCGTAGAAAGGCACGCGTCTTCCGCCGGCTTCAAAACAGTTGCATTGCCCATCGCGAGCGCCGGCGCGAGCGTCCGGCCGAGCATCTGCGCGGGGTAGTTCCACGGGATGATGTGACCCGTCACGCCGTGCGGCTCGCGCAACACAGAGACCGTGTAACCACCGAGAAACGGAATGATCTGCCCGTGCACCTTGTCGGCGGCGCCGCCGTAGAACTCGAAGTAGCGCGCCAGAACCTGGATGTCATTTCGCGCCGTGGTGAGCGGCTTGCCCGTGTCGCGCGCCTCGAGACGGGCAAGTCCCTCGGACCCGTCGAGGATTTTCTGCGCCAGCTTCATCATCACGCGGCCGCGCTCGGTCGCCGAGAAGCGGCCCCACGGACCGTCCAGTGCGCGTTGCGCCGCTTTCACCGCCAAGTCGACATCGGCAGCGCCGCCCCGCGCGATCGCATCGAACACCTCGCCGTCGACCGGCGAGAGCACCGGAATTGTCTCGCCGCTGGACGCTTCGATCCACTTGCCATCGACAAACAGCTTGCTCATCGCTTCCTCCTCGGCCGTTCCTGGGTACGCGCGAGTCCAGGCTCCACTCCGCGAGCCGAATTAATCGAGCGGTTCGGCGCGGCGTCCGTGAACGATCGCAGGATCGTCGCTGCGTGTGCCCGATGGCACCCGGTCGCGGACGCTCAATCGCACGAAGGCTTCGTGCGGCAAGTGTAGCGGCGGGATAGGACGACTAGACTTAGAATCTGGTCACCCCGGGCTTCGCTTATTGGGAAGACGCTCCGTGCCGACGAGTTGCTCCACTAGCTTGCGTCCGATGGTTGGGAGACTTTCGAGGTTGCGGACACATACATACATGCGGCGAGCGGCCCATTCGTCGGTGAGGCGGATCAGGCGTAATCCCATCAAAGGTGCGAAGTCCAGTGCCGCGGCCTCGGGCAGCACGCCGATACCCAGGCCCGCCTGCACCAGCTTGCAGACGGCTTCAAAGCTCTTGACCTGCACGCGCAGGCGCATCGGATGCCCAGCCGCGGAGGCGGCGTCGGAGAGCAGGCGCATCATTGCCGCCGAGCTTTCAAGCGCGACGAGGTCGTATTTGAGGAGCTTTTCAAAGGCGGATTGGCGCGCGCGCAACGCGTGACCTCTGGGGACGACAGCAACGAGCCGGTCCCGGCGATACTCGTAAGCGTCGAGACCGTCGAATCCGACACCATCCATCACCACGCCAATATCAGCCTTTCCCTCGCGCAGCGCCTGCGCAATCTCGTGGCTGCGGCTCTCCTCGAGCTCGAGCTTAACGTCAGGATAGTTCACCGCGAACTCAGCGAGGTCCTTGGGCAGGAATTGCGTGATCGCCGACGTGTTCGCCTTGATGCGGATGTGTCCTTTGACGCCTTTCGCGTAATCGGACAGGTCTGCGTGCAGTTTTTCAGCCTGCTCGATCATCTGGCGCGCATGCAGCGCAAGTGCCATGCCGGCCGGGGTCACCTGGACGCCCTGCGACGACCGGTACAGTAGTTGCACGCCGTAACGATGTTCGAGCAGCGCGATGCGACGGCTCGCGGCGGCGAGCGCGATATGCGACTGCCCGGCCGCTTTCGACAAGCTCTTCGCGTCGACGGCGCGAACGAACAGCGCAAGGGAAACGAGATCTGGCAGCATCGGGGACAGCGGCTCCTCCTACGCTAATCGTCGGCGGTCGCCCGGAGTCGATATGGTGGCCGAGCAGGTCCCTGCCCAGTTTCCGCCGCACGCCGGGACTGCGCACCAAGCGTTCATCTTACCTCGGGGCGGTGGCGCGTTGTGGGCGTCGAGGGTGAGCAGGTCTTTTCCGAACCCCAGGAACTTACTTGTCCGCCGATTGGCAAAGCGGACACTCACCCAGCGATATCAAAAACTGGTCGACTCGGAAAGATCACTGGTGTGTTGAAGGAAGAGGGGAGCGGCGCGAGCCAGTCTCAACGCGGTGGTCCCAAAGGGACACTGGACAACGGGGATAAAGTTGCCATCGTTCGAGACGATGATTTCCGGGTTGCATCAGCCGATGATGCGTCGCGCTGGCAACAAGTTCCTTCCGCAGAACGGTGTAGGCCGGTCCGACTATCCAGGTCTATTACTGTAAGTTGGAGTAGCGGACCGCAAGGGGCCGTACCTCGGCGTATCTCGGTTAAAATAGACCGGGCCGAAGTTCGGTAACCTCATAATCCAACGAGAGAATCTGACGATGCGTGCGACGTTCTGTTAATCCGCAGGTCCCAGGTTCGAGCCCTGGTCGGGGAGCCGCAACTGGGCCGCTTACCGCGCGTTCGGCGTGGGCGCGCGCCCACTGGTATGGCGCACGATGAGCCTCGGCTCGAGATGAACCGATTCCACCGACGCCTGTCCACCGACTTTCCTCAACAGGAGGTCTGCCGCACGCTCACCCATCTCGGCGGCTGGCACGTCCATCGTCGTAAGTGACGGATCGAGATGGGCAGCGAACTCGAGATTGTCGAATCCAACGATCGAGATCTGCTGTGGAATCCGGATTCCCAATGACCGGCACTCAACAAGCGCACCCATTGCAAGGATGTCATTGCCGCACATGATCGCGGTGGGGGCCGGATCGAGTAAGCGAAGATATCGTAACCCTTCGCGGCCGCTTGCGATCGAATATGGTCGCTCATAAACGGCCTCTGGCGGTAGGGTCAGGCCGTGTTTTTCCAACGCCGCCCGGACGCCAGCCACCCGTTCGGATGCGCGATCGTTCCCTGCGGTCACCGCGGAAATAACTCCGATGGCACGATGGCCGAGACCCAGGAGAAACTCGGTCATCTCTGATGTGGCTAGGCGATTGTCGAAGCCGACGCATGGATGCGCACTGTCGGTTCGATACACGTACGTATTGACGTAAGGGATGCGAACACGTTTGAGAAGTTCATACAGCTCCGGTCGATGGAGCTCGCCGATGAGAACCACGGCTTCCACGCCCCGCTCGATTAGTAGCCGTGCCTGCTCGTTTTCTCGCAGGAGATCGTATTCAGATGTCGCAACGAGCAGCGAATATCCGCTTTCAGCAAGCTTGTGCTGCAGGGCCTCTACCAGCCGCGCATAAATCGCATGATTCAACGTTGGAATAACGATTCCCATGATGCGCGAGCGCTGTGATCGAAGCGCACGCGCCGCGCTATTGGGCACGTATCCAAGGTCGCTCATCGCGACGATCACGCGCTCGCGGATGTCGGGCGTCACGCGGTCTGGCTCGTTCAAGACACGGGAAACGGTCGCAGTCGAACAGGAGGCTCGCGTGGCCACGTCAAGCAACCGGACTTGATCCTTTGGATATTTTTGTAATCGTTCTCTCATCTTGAAGGACATTATAGCGCAGTCGGATGGCGCTTCAAGCGAACGACCATTTGACCTAAATATATATAAAGCATTAAGTTATAGAAATTTTCAAAGAGGCTATCACCGAGCAGAGGGGGCTAAAAACCAAACGCTTGACAGCACTCTTAGGACTTGCTCTAATCGATTACATAAGATCGGCGGTATCAAACGTGGGCGTAACTCACGCTTAACCCGTGAGCAGAGCGCCCCGCCCGGAGGGCTATCGTGGTAGAGCAAATCATCCGAAGGGTGGTTCAAGCGCTCAATTGGGCGGTCATTGCGCTGATGAGTGTCATGGTCGTGGTCACCTCATTACAGGTTATCTATCGATACGTGCTCGGCGCGCCGCTAAGCTGGTCGGAAGAGGCCAGCCGGTATTGCTTCGTATGGATTGTCTTTCTCGGGGCGGTGTTAGGCCTTGAGCGCGGCGTCCACATCGGCGTGGACATCGTCACGAACCGGCTCCCGCCGCCGTTTCGACGCTCGCTAGCAATCGCTTCCCACATCCTGATCGGCCTGTTCTGCCTCCTTGTTGCCTACGCAAGTTGGCCGGTGCTGGAGGTCAACATGCTGCAAACGTCGCCGGCCCTTGGCCTGCAAATGACCTACGTTTATGTCGCGATTCCCGTCTCGATGCTGCTGATGGTGTCGGTGCTGATATTGCGCGCGATAGGGCACCTATCGGGTCGAATGGAAACTTCGCCGACAGGAGGCATCACGTGATCCCTCTTCTGTTCGGAGTATTCACCGTGCTCCTGCTGATCAACTTGCCGATGGCGTTTGCTATCGGAATCGCGTCAATCGCCACGGTGTTCGCGACCGAGAATCTCCCACTCCACAGTGTCGTCACGCGTATGTTCGTGGGTGTGGATTCGTTTGAATTGCTGGCAATTCCATTCTTTATTGCTGCCGGCGAGATCATGAACGCCGCCACGATTACGGAGAGGATCGTCAATTTTTCCCGCAGCATCGTCGGCCATATCCGTGGCGGGCTCGCACATGTCACCATCGTCTCGGCGATGATCTTTTCTGGCATCTCGGGATCGGCGACGGCCGATGCCTCGGCGATCGGGTCGATGATGATTCCCTCGATGGTACGCGCCCGCTTCGGCCGCGATTTCGCGGTCGCCGTGAACGCATCGTCGAGCGCAATGGGTCCGATCATCCCGCCCAGCATTATGATGGTGATTTATGGATCGATTGCCAACGTCTCGATCGCCAAACTCTTCTTGGGAGGCTTCATTCCGGGGGTTTTGATCGGTTTCGGACTGATGGGAGTCGCGTACTACCTGTCCGTGCGGCGTGGATATCGGGCGGAAGCGCGGGCGTCATTGAAAGAAGTATGGAAAACCTTCAAAGCAGCGATTCTCGCACTGCTGATGCCCGTAGTTATCATGGTGGGCCTCCTGACCGGCGCCTTCACGCCGACCGAGGCGGGCGTCGTGGCCGTGGTCTATGCAATCCTGATTGGCCGCTTCGTCTACAAGAGCATCGCCTTTCGCGACCTTGGGCATCTGTTTGCGAACGCGGCCATTACCACCGCAACCGCGATGTTGATTATCGCGACGGCGACTGTCTTCGCCTGGCTGCTCGCGTGGTTCGGCTTTGGGGCGAACGTGGTTCAGGTACTTCTGAACATCAGCCGGGATCCGGTGATAGTGCTGTTCCTAATAATCGCTTTCCTCTTGTTGCTGGGTCTTTTCGTGGAAGGCATTCCGGTCCTCATCATCTTTACCCCGATCCTGATCCCGATCGTGGCGCAGCTTCACATCGACCCTATCTTTTTCGGTGTCATCCTTGTCATGACGATTGTGATCGCGTCGGTGACCCCCTTGGTCGGCGTGCTTAATA
>JANXZT010000442.1 GCA_025355395.1 Betaproteobacteria bacterium | reverse complement strand
TCTGACCTCTGACCTCTGACCTCTGACCTCTGACCTCTGACCTCTGACCTCTGACCTCTGACCTCTGACCTCTGACCTCTGACCTCTGACTCCTGACTCCTGACTCCTGAAATGTATACGCTCTATCTCGGCAACAAGAACTACTCGTCGTGGTCGCTTCGGGGATGGCTTGCGGCCAAGCTTTCCGGCGCGCCGTTTTGCGAAGTGATGGTCGGTCTCGTGGGATACTTCAACCCCGCCAACCGGGCTTTCTCACCCACGGCGCGCGTACCCGTCCTGCATGATGGCGACACGGTGGTGTGGGATTCGATGGCGATCGCCGAATACCTGGCGGAGCGTCATGCGGGCATGTGGCCGGCAGCCGGCGAGGCACGGGCGTTCGCGCGTTGTGCGAGCGCCGAAATGCATTCTGGTTTCAGCGTCTTGCGCAACGACATGACGATGTGCGTGCGCGAGCGTGTCGATGTGCGGCCGTGGTCGGCCGAGCTCGCCCACGACATCGAGCGCGTCAGCACATTGTGGAGCGAGGGAAGATCGCGTTTCGGCTCGGGAGGCGCCTTCCTGTGCGGCGATTTCTCCCTTGTCGATGCCTTCTTCGGGCCCGTTGCGTACCGCTTTCGCACCTATGGTGTCACGCCCTCCGGCGTGGCCGGGTTGTACTTGCAAGCACTCCTCGCCCACCCTTTCATGCGCGAGTGGGAGGCGGCGGCGCTGGCGGAGACTTCGGTGGTCGAAGCCGATGAGCCGCGTGTGATTTATCGCGACAAGCTGGCGGCGCGCACGTTCGCAGGCTCCGGTACTGCATGAATAGCGCGCTCGTCGAGAGCTGGCAGGAGCGCATCCGAATCGCCGCATCGACGAAGGCGCCACTGCGCATCCGCGGTGGCGGCACCAAGGATTTTTACGGCGAGCCCGGGGCGGGGGAGGTCCTCGATACCACCGACTACGCCGGCATCATCGATTACGATCCGACCGAGCTTGTGATCACCGCGCGGGCCGGCACGCTTCTCGCGGAGCTCGAGACGGCGATGGCAAAGTGCCGCCAGATGCTGGCCTTCGAACCGCCGCATTTCGGAGAGGGCGCGACGTTGGGAGGGGCGATTGCGGCCGGCTTGTCGGGTCCGCGACGCGCTTTCGCCGGGGCCGCGCGCGATATGGTTCTCGGCGTGCGCATCCTCGATGGCAGCGGCGAGGACCTCACGTTTGGCGGACGGGTCATGAAAAACGTCGCGGGATTCGATGTGGCGCGCTTGATGACAGGCGCGATGGGCACCCTTGGTGTTCTGGTCGATCTCTCGCTCAAGTGCCTGCCGGTGCCAAAGACAGAGACGACCGTTACGTTCGACCTGTCAGCGGCGGACGCGCTGCGGCAAGTGAACGAGTGGGGCGGGAAGCCGGTGCCGATCTCGGCCACCTGCCATCACGCCGGTCGTCTCGCCGTTCGGCTTTCAGGTGCGGCGCCCGCCGTCGAAGCGGCGGCTCGCCATCTGGCGGGGGCGCCAATGACCGATGATGCAGCCTTCTGGCGCGCGGTGCGCGAGCAGACACTGCCGTTTTTTCGGAGCGCATCGCCGCTGTGGCGTCTCTCGGTGCGCTCGACGGCACCGCCTTGCGAGCTTGCTGGCGAGCAGGTGATCGAATGGGGCGGCGCATTGCGCTGGCTCGCGGCCACCGGCGCCGCGAATCCGGAAGCGATCCGCGGCTGGGCGAAGGCGCATGGCGGTCATGCCACATTGTTCCGCGCGGAAGGTGAGCGAGCGGGCGTCTTTGCGCCCCTGCCCGAACCCATCGCCGCGTTGCATCGGCGGTTGAAGAGTACGTTCGACCCTGCCGGCATTCTCAACCCGGGCCGGCTGTATTCCGCGTTCTGACGATGCAGACCGCGCTCGCCGATTTCATCAGGGATACGCCGGAGGGCCGGGAGGCCGATGCCATTCTGCGGAGCTGCGTGCACTGTGGGTTTTGCACGGCAACGTGTCCGACGTACCAGCTTTTGGGCGACGAGCTCGATGGTCCGCGCGGGCGCATCTATCTCATCAAGCAGGTGCTGGAAGGCCACGAAGTCACCGCCAAGACCCAGCTTCATCTCGATCGTTGCCTGACCTGCCGCAGTTGCGAAACGACGTGTCCTTCAGGCGTTAAGTATGGCCGGCTGCTGGACATAGGCCGGCGCGTGGTCGAGCACAAGGTGGGACGCACGCCTGCGGAACAGGCCAAGCGCTGGGGATTGCGGCGGGCGTTGCTTGCGAAGTCGCTCTTTGGCGGAGCGGTAAGTGTCGGACGCGTTGTGCGCGGCTTGTTGCCGGCCGAGTTGCGCGCCAAGCTTCCTTACGCAACACCGGCCGGCGTCTGGCCAGCAGCGCGGCACGCCCGCAAGATGCTCGTGCTCGAAGGTTGCGTGCAGCCGGCACTGGCACCCAACATCGACGCCGCCACCGCGCGAGTGCTCGATCGCATCGGCATCTCGCTCTTGCGCGCCAAAAGCTCGGGCTGTTGTGGTGCGCTTCCCTACCACATGGAGGCGACGAGTGAAGCGCTTGCGCTCGTCCGGCGCAACATCGACGCGTGGTGGCCGCATGTCGAGCGCGGCACTGAAGCGATCGTTGTCACCGCGAGCGGATGCGGCGTCATGGTGAAGGATTACGGTTACTTGCTCGAGCGTGATGCCGCGTATGCAGCGAAGGCGGCACGCATCGCCGGGCTGGCCCGCGATCCAGTCGAGGTCATCGCCGCGGAATGGCCGAAGATTGCACCGAAGATCGCGATGGATCATGGCGCGCAAAGGATTGCCTTCCACCCGCCATGCACATTGCAGCATGGCATGCGCCTCTCCGGCGCGGTCGAGGAGATCCTGCTCGCCATGGGCCTCGACCTGACGCCCGTCGCCGACAGCCATCTGTGCTGTGGTTCGGCCGGCACCTACTCCATTCTCCAGCCGGAGATCGCGAACGCGCTCAAGACCAACAAGCTGGCGGCACTCGAAGCGGGCCGGCCCGATCTCATCGCCAGCGCCAACATCGGTTGCATGACCCACCTTGCAAGCGGCACGGCGTTGCCGGTGCATCACTGGATCGAGCTTCTCGATACCCGCATGATCGACGGACCGCGTGCCTGATGGATCGCGCGGTGAGCGGCGGCGCGGCGGATTCTTCTGTTTCACGCCGGTCATACCGGCATTTCCTGGCGATTCCGACGCGCTGGATGGACAACGACAGTTACGGGCACGTCAACAACGTCACGTACTACTCCTATTTCGACACGGCAGTGAACGCGCATCTCATTGCGGCGGGGGGACTCGACCTTGGCACCAGTCGCGAAGTCGGTGTGGTAGTCGAGACGATGTGCCGCTTTCACCAATCGCTCTCGTTTCCCGAAGTGGTGGACGCAGGATTGCGCGTCACCCGGATCGGCCATTCCTCGGTGCGCTACGAGATCGGCCTCTTCAGAGAGTGTGATGACACGCCGGCCGCCAACGGCTATTTCGTGCATGTCTGGGTCGACCGCGAGACGCAGCGGCCCGTCCGGGTGCCCGCTGCCGTGCGCGACGCGCTGGTGCCGCTCTTGACGGGCGACGCGCAATGAGCAGCGCCATTACGAACGGACCGCGCCTCATTGGTCTCGTGCCGGCGGTCGGTGGCGGGTTGCGCTTCGGCGCGGACATACCGAACGCACCGAGGCCACACGCTGACGTCGCGGGACAATCGGTGCTGGCGCGAACGCTCCGGCGTCTCCTCGAAGTGCTTCCGCTCGACGCGCTCTATATCGCCATCGCGCCCGGTGACGCGACCGACATGACGACGATGTCCGCCGCTATCCGGATGCTCCCTTGCAGCGGTGCCACACGCACCGCTTTGGTCAGGAATGCGCTTGAAGCGATCGCGCATCGTTGCGAGGAAAGCGACTGGATTCTGGTGCACGACGCCGCACGGCCTTGCGTACCGCCCGATGCGCTGCGCCGGCTCATTACGAGTGTTGCGGATGACCCGGTGGGCGGGTTTCTGGCGGTGCCGGTGGCCGATACGCTCAAACGCGCAACCGATCACGACGCGTCGCGCGCGCTACCGCATGTCCGGTGCACCGAATCGCGCGCTGGCCTTTGGCAAGCGCAGTCGCCGCAGGTCTTTCGTTACGGAGTGCTGCGTGCCGCGCTGGCGCTTGACGGCAGCGTCGCCATGACCGACGAAGCGCAGGCCGTAGAGGTGCTCGCGGCAACGGGCGCGTGCGGCCGCCCGGTCCTGGTGCGGGGAAGCACGCATAACATCAAGATCACCAACGCCGATGATCTCGCGCTGGCAGCGGCCATCCTGCACTTGCAGGAAGTGGACAGCGCCAACGCAGCGGGGCGCGCGGTGGGTGGCGAG
>JANXZT010000280.1 GCA_025355395.1 Betaproteobacteria bacterium | reverse complement strand
GATTGTCGACAGCTCCGCGCTGCCCGAACAGGTGGTTGGCGACGTCCTGCAATCGGCGTTCGACAGTGCCGGGCAGCGCTGCTCGGCGCTGCGGATATTGTGTGTACAGGAAGACGTGGCCGAGGCGGTGATCGGCATGCTCGAGGGTGCGATGCGCGAGCTCGTCCTCGGCGACCCACGCTCACTGGCGACCGACATCGGTCCCCTGATCGACGCCGATGCCTTGCAGCGCTTAAGCGCGCACGTCGACCGGATGCGCGCCATGGGCCTGCGTGTATTCCAGGCGACGCCCATCGCGAACCCGCCGGACGCAGCGAGGTCAACGGGTGGGTGTTACAGGGTGCCGACGCTGATCGAGCTTGGCGGCAGCGATGGATTGTCGCTCCTGACGGAGGAAATCTTCGGGCCGGTGCTCCACGTCGTGCGCTGGCGCCGTGATGAATTGCCCGCGCTGATCGATCGCATCAATGCGACAGGTTACGGGCTGACGCATGGCCTGCACACCCGAATCGACGAAACAGTGGCGCTCGTTCTGGATCGCATCCAGGCCGGCAACGTGTATGTGAATCGCAACATGATCGGTGCGGTGGTCGGCGTTCAACCGTTCGGGGGACTGGGTCTTTCCGGCACCGGGCCCAAGGCCGGCGGGCCGCTCTATCTGCGCCGGCTGGTCCGCAACCTGCCGCCGCATCTGCCCTCCGGCTTGCGGGAAGTGCTCCCGGGGCCGACCGGCGAAAGCAACGAGTTGCAATATCGCCCGCGCGGCACGGTGGCGTGTTTCGCTGACGACGAGCGTGGATTGCGCCTCCAGGCGCGGCTGGCACAGAGCGCAGGCAATGCCGTGGTAATGGTGCGCTCGCAGCTGACGCTTGGCATCCAGAAGGGACTTGACGCCGCGCCATTGCAACTCGTCGATGCATTCGATGCAACCACGGTGGATGCAGTGCTCGCCGATCTTCCGTCCGATCGACTGGCGCAACTGCGCGCCCAGGTCGCGAAGATCGAGCGCAAGCTCGTGCCCGTGATCGTGCCGGACGCCAACGGCAGCTATGACCTGTCGCGGCTGGTGGTAGAACGCAGCGTGACGATCAACACCGCAGCCGCGGGTGGCAATGCAGCACTTCTGGCCATCGCGGCGGACGAGACGGACGCCGAAGTGACGGCAGGCAATTTTTGAGCTGTCCTTCATTTCGGTAATCCGCAGGTTTCCCTTGGCCATGCTCGATCTCGACGCTGCCGCCATCCGTGCGCACTTGCCGTGGCCGCGCATGCTGGCGGCACTCGAAACCGCATTGCGCGCGGACGTTCTGGTGCCGCTTCGTGCGCGCCATGCCATTCAGGTGCCCGATGGCGTGGACGCCTCGTTGCTGCTGATGCCTGCGTGGCGCACCGGACATCGGATCGGCGTGAAGCTTGTCACCGTGTTTCCGGGCAATCGAAGCGAAGGCAAACGATCGGTTGCGGCGGTCTATGTGCTTTTCGACGCCCGCAACGGTCAGCCACTGGCCACGCTCGATGGCGAAGAAATCACCGCGCGACGCACCGCCGGGGCCTCGGCCTATGCGGCGCAATTCCTGGCCCGTGCCGAAGCGCAGCACTTGGTGATGGTCGGCGCCGGCCGGCAGGCGCGCGGCCTCATCGAGGCCCATTCGAGTGTGCGGCCCATCTCGCGCGTGAGTCTATGGAGTCGCACCGAAGCGCATGCAAGCGCCGCCGCCGCGGCAATGGCGCGCGACGGATTGCCGGTGGAGCTGTGCACCAATCTCGAAGTGGCGGTGCGAGATGCCGACATCGTCTGCTGCGCGACCCTTTCGACCGTTCCCATCGTTCATGGCGCGTGGCTTAAAGCCGGCGCTCATGTCGATCTTGTCGGGGCCTTCAGGTCGACGATGCGCGAGACCGACGATGCGGTGTTGCAGCGCGCCGACCTGATCGTGGTGGATGATCGCGCCGCCGCGCTGGCGGAGGGCGGCGACGTGGTGCAGGCGATCGCGAGTGGAGCGATCGATCGGGCGAAGATTTCGGCGTCGTTGCGCGATTTGGCCACCCGTGGTCATCCCGGGCGTGCGCGTTCGGAAGACATCACCGTGTTCAAGTCGGTCGGCTTCGCCCTCGAAGACCTCGCCGCCGCCGAAGCCGTGTTCGATGCGGTAATGGAGGCGGGTTGAGAACGACGCGGGCGTGTTCGACAAACATTGGACGCATTCCGGGATTGCACTAACATAGAGGAAATCCGGGGGATGCTCCGGCGAACCCCATTCCTCCGAGAATCGCATATGCTCATCTTCCGGCAGTTGTTCGACCCACCGTCGTCGACGTACACCTACCTGCTGGGCGATGGGCAAGTGCGCGACGCCGTGTTGATCGATCCCGTCTTCGAGCAGTCGCGTCGTGACGCGGCACTGCTGCATGAGCTGGGATTGCATCTGGTGGCCACTCTCGAAACGCACGTGCACGCCGATCATGTCACGGGGGCGTGGCTTTTGAAGCAGATGCTCGGCAGCCGGATCGCGGTCTCGGCGCAAGCCGGTGCTGCGGGTGCGGACCGCTATCTCCTGCATGGCGATTGCGTTGCGTTCGGCGCTCGCCATCTCGAGGCGCGCTCGACCCCCGGTCACACCAGTGGCTGCATGACCTATGTGCTCGACGACCGGACGATGGCATTCACCGGTGATTGCCTGCTGATCCGCGGAAGTGGACGCACCGATTTTCAGCAGGGCGATCCGCATGTCATGTTCCGGTCGGTGCATGAGCAGATTCTTTCGTTGCCCGATGAATGCCTGCTCTACCCGGCACATGACTATCGCGGCCTGACCGTCACGAGCGTCGGCGAGGAAAAGCGGTACAACCCGCGCTTGGGTGGTGATATCGGCGAAGAAGATTTCACCGGTTACATGAATAACCTTGGCCTGCCCCACCCGAAGCAGATTGCCGTCGCGGTGCCCGCCAACTTGAAGTGCGGCCGGCCCGACCACGACATCATCCCGGCAGCCGATCCGGAGTGGGCGCCGCTGACGTTCACCTTCGCCGGCATCTGGGAAATCCATCCCCAGGCCCTGCACGAGCTCAAGGAACCGGTGCAGATCGTCGACGTGCGTCAGCCCGATGAATACACCGGTCCGCTCGGGCACATTGCCGACGCCAAGCTTATTCCGCTCGGGGAGCTCGGGCAGCGCGTGCAGGAGATCGACCGCGCGCACCCGGTGGTGCTGGTTTGCCGATCGGGTGCGCGCTCGGGCCAGGCCACGGTGATCCTCCAGCGCGCCGGCTTCGAGCGCGTCGCCAACATGACGGGCGGCATGCTGCGCTGGCGCAGCGAAGGGCATCCTGTTCCGCCGCAATAGAAGATTTACTGCTGCCGGAAAAGATACGAATCCATCGACAGTGCGCTGCCGTCGTAGGCGCGCAGCAAAGGCTCCGGTGTCGCGCTTTCACCGGCAGCGCCGAGGGCGACGAAGAGCGGCAGGAAATGCTCTTCCGTGGGATGCGCGCGCGCGGCCTCGGGAGCACGTTCGCGATACTCGACCAAAGCATCGGTCGCGTGCGCCAGCAGCGTGTCGTTGAGCCAATCGGAAAACGCTTTCACATAGGGGAGCGGCTCCGCCCGTTGGCGATTCGCCATCCAGTCGCGCAAATTGTGGGTGGTGTGTCCCGACGCGACGATGAGCACGCCACGTTCCGCGAGCGGTGCAATGGCACGTCCGACGCGCAGGTGATGGGCGGGCCCGAGGTCGGTCTGCACCGACAACTGCAACACCGGAATGTCGGCGTCGGGGTACATCCACAGCAGCGGCGACCACGCACCGTGGTCCAGACCCCGGCAGCCGTCAATGCCCGCCGCGATGCCTTCCTGTTTCAGGAGTTCCACCGCTTCGGCCGCGATCGATGGCGCACCGGGCGCCGGGTAACGAAGCTTGTACAGCGCTTCCGGGAAGCCGCCAAAATCGTGAATCGTCTCCGGGCGATCGTTGCCGGTAAGCATCGGCACCGAAGTCTCCCAGTGTGCCGATACCATCAGCAGCGCGCGCGGTCGCGGCAGGGTGCGGCCGAGCTCTTTCCATGCCTCCCCGGCGGGGCCGGGTGAGACTGCATGCATCGGCGAGCCATGGGAAAGAAACAGCGTCGGAAATGGCGTGCTCATGGGATACCTTACTTGATCAATCCTTCTTCCTTGAGCGCCGCATGCACCTTGGGCCGCGCCGCAACGCGCGTCATGAACGCCTGCAGCTTGGGAAAGGGCGTGAGGTCGACCTTCAGCATGCCGGCCCAGTTTACGATGGTGAAGAGGTAGATGTCGGCAATGCTGAATGACTCACCGGTAAGATACGACTGCTTCGCAAGCGTTTCCTCGACAGTGCCGAAGCGCGTGGCGAGCTTGGTGCGCGCGCTTTCCTTGGTCGCGTCCGGCGCCGAGGAATCCCACAGTGGTGCGAATCCCTTGTGAATCTCCGTAGCGATGAAGTTGAGCCACTCGATCAGTCGATAGTGGTCTTTCCCGCCGAGGGTGGGGGCCAGCGTTCCCGGGCGGCGGTCGGCGATGTACTGCAATACAACTGCAGCTTCGGTGAGCTTGGACCCGTCATCGAGCACGAGCATCGGCACGTAGCCCTTGGGGTT
>JANXZT010000347.1 GCA_025355395.1 Betaproteobacteria bacterium | reverse complement strand
CGAGGGCTGCCGGTGCCCCCACAATGCGTCGAACGCGACTGGTCTCAGGCCTACGTGTCCAACGCCGCTCTGGTCGGTGCGTTCAAGATCATCTACGACGCTCCCGAGCAGTGGTGGGACGCCTACGAGATGGCCGAAAAGCTGGTCGATGTCGAAGAGTCGTTCCAGCTCTGGCGCTTTCGTCACATGAAAACGGTCGAGCGGATCATCGGCTACAAGACGGGCACCGGCGGATCCTCGGGGGTTGAATTTCTTCGCCGCGCGCTCGCGCATCGTTTCTTTCCGGAGTTGATCGAAGTGCGCACCGTAATCGGCACCCAATGACCGCCGCGATGACCTCCTCGCAGCGTGTGGCGGCCGCCATCGGAGAGATGGCAGAGGGGCCGCTGACAACCGAGCAGATCGGATCGCATATCCGGCCGTTGTTCGCGCGCGTGCTGCAGCAGGCCAGCGCACGCATCTACCTCGCCAATCATTCGCTCGGGCGTCCGCTCGATGCAATGGAGGATGACGTGCGCGAGGGACTTGCGGCATGGTATGGCCGCATGGGAGAGGCGTGGACGAACTGGCGGGCGGAGATCACCGCCTACCGCACGCGACTCGCCACGTTGCTTGGCACCCCGGCCATCGATGCCGTGATTCCCAAGACCAGCGCAGGACAGGGACTGCGCGCGGTGCTCAATACCTGGGATCGCCCGGTACGGGTGGTGGCCACCCGGGGCGAGTTCGATTCACTCGACGTGATCCTGCGCGAATATGCGCAACGCGGGCGCGCTACGCTCCAGTGGGTGGATGCGGACGCTGATGGGCGTTTCACCACCGAGGCGATCCTTGGCGCCATCGCCGTGGGCACCGATCTGGTCGTGCTCTCGCCGGTCATGTTTCAAACCGGACAGCGCATCAGCGAGGTCGCAGAGATCGTTCGACATGCGCACGGCGTGGGAGGCCTGGTCCTGCTCGACGTCTACCACACGCTCGGCGTGGTTCCCTTGGACATTGGCGCACTCGATGCCGATTTCGCGGTCGGCGGGAGCTACAAGTATCTTCGGGGCGGACCGGGCGCGGCATTTCTCTATGTCCATCCGCGGCACCTGGCGCGCGGGTTGCGCACGCTCGACACCGGATGGTTCGCGAAAGAAGCGCCGTTCGATTATGTGCGCCCCGATCCACCACGGTATGCACCCGGTGGCGACGGTTGGCTCGAATCAACCCCTGCCGTGCTGCCCTTGTATCAGGCGCGCGCCGGTCTTGTTTTCGCCATGGCCGTGGGTGTCGAACGTCTTCGGGCGTACAACCTCGGGTTGCAACGGCAGTTGGTCGAGCTCCTCGACCAACGCGGCATCACGGCGCGGGGTGGCACCGAGGACCATGGCGCCTTCACGGTCGTGCGCCACCGATCCGCACGCGCATGGGCCGTTGCCCTGGGCGAGCAAAAGGTGGTGGCCGACGCCCGCGGCGAATGGCTTCGCTTGTGTCCCGATGTGCTTACGTCCGAGGCCGAGCTCGTAACCACCGCCGATGCCCTTGCTCGAATCGCGCACGGAAGCTGACGTGCTACCGCGACCGCGAGGGTCAAGCGTGGCTGATGATGAAGCGCACCAGCAGCAACAGCCCGGCGACGATCAACGCCGCCGTGATAACGCCGACAATGATGACCTGCGCCGGCTTGATGGTCACAGCGTCGTGCTGCATGGAATGGCCTTTGCGCACGCCGAAGAAGCTCCAGAACACCGCGCCTGCAACTTGCCACAAGGTTGCCTGGCGTGGCGCGGCGTTGGACGGCGAGGAGATGTCGGGTTTGGCAGAGTCGTCAGTCATGGCAGGGCATCCAGACAAAACATCCATGTGCCTGTTCCCACTATATCCGTATGATGCGTTGCGAGCGAATAAGGGTGCTTGAAATCGCCCGCTGCCGCCCCATTTCTTGAGTAACCGTAGCAAACGAGGGGTTTTGCCGTGCGTTTCGACAAACTGACCACCAAATTCCAGCAAGCGTTGGCTGAAGCGCAGAGCATGGCGCTTGCCAACGATAACGGCTTTATCGAGCCGCAGCATCTGCTGTCCGCGCTGCTCACCCAGGAAGACGGCGTTACCGCGTCCCTTCTGTCGCGCGCCGAAGTGGGCGTTCCGCGGGTCAAATCCGCGCTGACCCAATCGATCGCCCGCCTGTCAAAAGTTGAAGGCCAGGGCGGCGAAATCAGCATGTCGCGCGATCTCAACAATCTCCTCAACCTGACC